>DATAZS010000115.1:0-6583 GCA_036271915.1 Polyangia bacterium | reverse complement strand
GAAGTTGCCGTCGCCGGTCTTGCCCATGTTCTCGACGGGGGCCTGGAACTTCACCTCGTAGCGGCCGTAGCGGTAGTTGTTGTACTTCGTGCGGAACTCACCGCTCAGCACCTGGCGCACGCCGGGCATGCCCGTGGTCTTGTTCTGGTCGGGCTCGGCGTACGAGACGCTGCTCGGCACGGTCTGTCCGAGGGCCGTGATGATCATCTGGCCGCCCGTGAACGTGATCTGGCTCTTGTTGAAGCGCGCCTGGCCCTCGGGGGGGCCACCGTCCGACCACGTCCAGATCGGATCGGTGTCGAGGTCGAGGGGAACGTCGAACTCCTCGGCGAGATTCAGCGTGAAGCCGGGGTACTTGTCGACCGCGCCGGTGTCCGCGTTGCAGTGACCCGACACGCCCGCGGGGCAAGCGCCGCCCGTCGAGCCAGCCGTGCCCGCACCAGCGGTGCCCGCGCCAGCCGAGCCCTGCGTGCCGGCCGTGCCCGCGCCCGCGCTGCCTTGCGAGCCGGCCGTACCCGGCGCCACGGCGCCAGCCGAGCCCTGTGAACCGGCCGAGCCCTGATCGCCCGCCGTGCCCTGCGAACCCGCAGACCCCTGCGCGCCAGCGGAGGAGCCCTGCGCTCCAGCCGAGCCCTGCGCGCCAGCCGAGCCCTGCGCGCCAGCCGTTCCGGTGTTACCGGTCGGCGGATTGGAGCAACCGAACATGGCGACGGCGATCGTCCCCGTGACCATGGCCGTGACCATCGTGGTCGTGAGCCCGGCCCTCGTTGAATGCTTGTTTAATCTCATCTCGTGATGCCCTTTCTCCGCTGCGCGGAATCTAGTTCAACTGCGTGTAAGATTCTTGAGCTTACCAATCGGCTCAGGTTCGGCCTCGATTGGACGGGGGAGGGCCGGAACTGCCGGGGACACTCGCACGGCGCTGGGGGTCGCGCAATCCCCGACCTGGTCGAGTATGCTTTTTTTCCCCACGAAAGGCGACAAGTAAGTCTCCGGGCGTTGCGTCGGCGGGTGACGACGTGCAATTGTCCCGTGCCTTTCCGCTCCACTGTCCTTCACGACGAAAGAGGCTACATTCGTGATGCCCCCGCGACCTCGTCTCCTGGCGCTCGCCGCTGCCTTGTCGACCGCTGCTGCTCTCACGGCGTGCGGGCCTTCACAGCTCAGCGCGCGCTCGATCCCCGCGCCGCCCGAAGCGCCCGCGCACAAGGTCGGCAAGGGGTACGTCGTGACGACGCCGCCCGCCGGCATCGTCGTGGGCGCCGACGACACGCACCACGCCGTCAAGCCGAAGGTGACCGAGGACTTCGAGGGGCCACCCACGTCGAACGACTGGTGGTCGTCGCTCATCTGGCAGTTCGACGCCAAGGAGCCGTACTCGTGGGAGATGTACCCGCACCCGCTCGTGCTCAAGGCGCGCGGCGACGGCCTCGCCGTCGGCTATTCGAACGAGGCGGTCATCAAGGGCCGCCAATATTGGTTTCCCTACGAGCGTGACGTCGTCGTCGGCCTCGAGGGCCTGGCGTCGCCCGACACACGCGTCGCGAGCTACTCCGACTGGTCTGTCACGGCGGACTGGCGCTCAGGCGGCAACCGCCTCCGCGCGACGATGGGCCACGGCTTCCCGTTCGTGTACTTCGAACGAAAAGGCACGGCGCCGCTCGTCGTCAAGGTGGCGCACCTCACGCGCGACGTGAACGACGGCGGCTGGCACCCGAAGGACACGGAAGAAAAGGTCGACGCCGAGATGTGGTACGAGAACGGCGGCGTCCTCGGCATCAGCGTCGCGGGCCACGACTACGGCCTGTTCGCGCCGACGAGCGGCGCGTGGACGCGCAAGGGCGACACCTTCACGTCGGACCTCGACGGCAAGGACTACTTCTCGATCGCCGTGCTGCCCGACCGCAAGCCCGAGACGATGAAGCTGTTCATCAAGCACGCCTACGCGTTCGTTACGGACACGCGCGTGTCGTGGTCATACGACGAGAAGAAGGCGGAGCTGACCTCGCGCTTCGCGATCAAGGCGAAGCTCAAGGACGACGCGAAGGGGCTGTCGGCCGAGCCGCTCGTCGCGCTGTACCGCCACCAGTGGCTGCACACGGCGCAAAAGATGCTGCCGTACGAGTACCCGAGCCCGCGCGGCGCCATGAAGCTGTTCGCGGGCGACGCGTTCGAGACCAAGCTGCCCTTCGGCGGCGTGCTGCCCGTCATGCCCGTCGTCGAGACGGCCGATCGCGGTCTGCTCACGAAGTACGTGCGCGAGGTGGCGTGGGCGAAGGATCTGTTCCCGCCCGGCCTGCAGCCCAAGCCCGATCGCGACACCTACTGGACGGGCAAGTCGCTCGGGCGCGTGTCGACGGTCATGCAGCTCGCCGATCAGCTGGGCGACAAGGAGAACAAGGCCTTTTTGCTGCGCGCGCTCGAGAACGAGCTGCAGGACTGGTTCGACGGCGAGACGCCCAAGCTCTTCTACTACGACAAGGCGTGGGCAACGATCGTGGGCGTTCCCGTGAGCTACGACTCGGACGCCGCGCTCAACGATCACCACTTCCACTACGGCTACTTCCTGCAGGCGGGCGCGGCCGTCGCGCGCTTCGATCCGGCGTGGGCCAAGCGGTGGGGATCGTTCATCGAGCTGCTCGCCAAGGACGCCGCCAACTCGAACCGCGAAGATCAGCGCTTCCCGTTCCTGCGCTACATGGATCCGTACGAGGGGCACTCCTGGGCCAACGGCCCCGCGCAGTATCACGACGGCAACAACGAGGAGTCGTCGTCGGAGGACATGAACTTCTCGACGGGCCTGATCCTGTGGGGCGACATCACGGGCAACAAGGCGCTGCGCGACACGGGCATCTTCCTGTACGCGAACACGCTCGAGGCCATCGAGCAGTACTGGTTCGACGCCGACCACGAGGTGTTCCCCAAGGGCTTCAAGGAGCCGTGCGTCGGCATGGTGTGGACCGACGGCGGCAACTACAACACGTGGTTCGACTCGAACCCCATCATGGTCCAGGGCATCAACTACCTGCCCTTCACGGGCGGGTCGCTGTACCTCGGACGGCGGCCCGAGCTCGTCAAGGCGCAGTACGCCGCGCTCATGAAGCGCACGCGCAACGCCATCTTCACGTGGCGCGACTACGCGCTCATGTACCTCGCGCTGTCCGACGGCGCGCGCGCGTCGAAGGAGCTCGACGACGACACCTACCTCGAGCCCGAGTTCGGCGACTCGCGCGCGCTGACGCACACGTGGGTGCGCGCGCTCGCGCAGTACGGCAACGTCGACGCGAGCGTGACGGCCGATGTCCCGACCTACGCCGTCTTCAACAAGGACGGCGTCCGCAGCTACGTCGCGTTCAACGCGAAGAGCGAGCCCGCGACCGCGACGTTCTCCGACGGGTTCAAGCTCGAGGTGCCCGCCAATGAGCTCGCGCAGAAGACCGCGAGCGCGAAGTAGCCGCTACAGCGGGACGCAGGCCTCGAGCACGGGCGAGCCGATGAGCATGCCGGCGCCGCGGCAGCGCAGCGCGACGGTCTGACCGCGCGAGGGGATCGACCGCCCGCTGTCGTCGTGGTTGATGAGCGCGGCGCGCACCGTCTCGAGGGCCTCGCCCGTCGTGAGGCGCAGCAGCACCTCGCCACGGAAGTCGCGGCGCACGTCGGCGACGCGCCCCGTGATGTCGATCGTCTTGTGGAGGAAGTGCACGTCCGCCTTCGTCACGTCGGCGTTGTAGGCCGTCCACAGGTCGGCGGCCGACAGCGAGGGAATGGAAGGATCGCGCGAGACGGGCGTGGGCGGCGACCAATCGACGGGCGCCGCGTTCACGCCTCGATGCGCGAACGGCAAGCGCGGCGCCAGCGTCGCGACGCCGAAGAGCGCCGCCAAGAACAACCCCGAGGCGAACAGCATAGCCGTGCGCGGGTTCACGCGCTGCTTCTTGCCACACCGACGGCAGACGATCGCGCTCCGCGACACGACCTTCCCGCACCGCGCGCAGCGACGATGCCCGCTGCGCTGCGAGACGCGGGTGGCTCCGGGGAAGGCGAGAACATCCACGCAGGCCCCATCGGCGGCTCGCGCCGAGATCTTGACGCGGCCCCCGCGCGAAAAAACGCACAGGTCCCCACCTCCCCCGATCGCGAGAAACCTACGCGCGCGTCGCGGCGTACAATCGTGCGCCTTGACCCGAGACGACGACAGCGGTGGCGACAAGAACGCGGGCGGACTCAACGCGACCGCCGAGCAGCGGCGCCTCGACGCCGACGGGCGCCGCGAGCGCAACTGGAAGCGCTTCGGCCCGTACCTCTCCGAGCGGCAGTGGGGCACGGTGCGCGAGGACTACTCGGAGCACGGCACGGCCTGGAGCTACTTCCCGCACGACCACGCGCGCAGCCGCGCCTATCGCTGGGGCGAGGACGGCCTGCTGGGGTTCTGCGACCGCGAGGGACGGCTGTGCTTCGCGCTCGCGCTGTGGAACGGCGCCGATCCCATCCTCAAAGAGCGCCTCTTCGGCCTCGCGG
This sequence comes from Polyangia bacterium, assembly GCA_036271915.1. Taxonomy (GTDB): domain Bacteria; phylum Myxococcota_A; class Polyangia; order Fen-1088; family Fen-1088; genus DASZFV01. The sequence continues at coordinate 2,065 of DATAZS010000115.1, read as the reverse complement.
GCCCCGAGGGCAACCACGGCGAGGACGTCAAGGAGGAGTACTTCTACCTGGCCGCGACGCCGACGCACTCGTACGGCAAGGCGCTCTACAAGTACCCACAGCGCGCCTTCCCTTATGACGATCTCGTCAAGGAGAACGCGCGGCGCGGGAAGTCCGACCGCGAGTACGAGCTCGTCGACACGGGCGTCTTCGAGGGCGAACGCTACTTCGACGTCACGGTCGAATACGCGAAGCAGTCTCCCGACGACCTCCTCGTCGCGATCACGATCGCCAATCGTGGGCCCGTGGCGGCGCCGCTCGTCGTGCTGCCCACGCTGTGGTTTCGCAACACGTGGTCGTGGGGCCGCGACGGCGAAGGGTACTGGAAGGGCGCGACGCTCACAGCAGACGGCGGCGCGATCATGGCCGCGCACCCGACGCTCGGCCGCTACCGCCTCGCGATCGAGCCGGGGCCGGCGGGCGCGCCCGAGCTGCTGTTCACGGAGAACGAGACCAACGCCGAGCGTCTCTACGGCACGAAGAACCCCTCCGCTTACGTCAAAGACGCCTTTCACGCCGCGATCGTCGAAGGTCGCGTCGACGCCGTGAACCCCGCGCGCCAAGGCACGAAGGCCGCGGCCGTCCACCGCCTCACGCTCGCGCCCGGCGCCGAGGTGCGGCTGCGCCTGCGCCTCACGGCCCTGGCCGAGGTGAGCGCGACGCCGTTCGCGGGCTTCGAGGACGTGTTCACGCAGCGCCGCGCCGACACCGACGCCTACTTCGCGACGAGGACGGCGGGCCTCACGACCGCCGAGCGCACCGTCGTGCGCCAGGCCTACGCGGGGCTGCTCTGGTCGAAGCAGTTCTATCATTACGATCTGAAGGCGTGGCTCGAGGGCGATCCGGCGTGCCCCGCCCCGCCCGCGGCCCGCACGCACGGCCGCAACTCCGACTGGCCGCACCTGTACAACCGCGACGTGCTCTCGATGCCCGACAAGTGGGAGTACCCGTGGTTCGCGGCGTGGGACCTCGCGTTCCACATGCTGCCGCTCGCGCGCATCGATCCGCAGTTCGCCAAGGAGCAGCTCGTGCTGCTCACGCGCGAGTGGTACATGGCCCCCAACGGCCAGCTGCCCGCGTACGAGTGGGCCTTCGGCGACGTCAACCCGCCCGTGCACGCGTGGGCCGCGTGGCGCGTCTACAAGATCGGCGTCGACGCGCAGGGGCACCGCGACCGCAACTTCCTCGCGCGCACGTTCCAGAAGCTGCTGCTCAACTTCACGTGGTGGGTCAACCGCAAGGACGCCGACGGCAAGAACCTGTTCGCGGGCGGCTTCCTCGGCCTCGACAACATCGGCGTCTTTGATCGATCGAAGCCGCTGCCCGGCGGCGGGCACCTCGAGCAGGCCGACGGCACGGCGTGGATGGCATTCTACTGCGCGACGATGTTGTCGATGGCGCTCGAGCTCGCGCGCACCGATCCGACGTACGAGGACATGGCCTCGAAGTTCTTCGAGCACTTCATCCACATCGCCGACGCCATGAACGCGCTGGGCGAGGCCGGCCTGTGGGACGAGCAGGACGGCTTCTACTACGACGAGATCCACCTGGCCGACGACGGCAGCACGGGCGAGATCCCGCTGCGCGTGCGCTCGATGGTGGGCCTGCTGCCGCTCATCGCCGTCGAGGTGCTCGAGCAGTCGGCGCTCGACCACCTGCCGGCCTTCAAGAAGCGCATGCAGTGGTTCCTCGACAACCGTCCCGACCTCATGCACGGCGTCTCGTTCGGCAAGGAGCAGCACGGGCACGTGCTGCTCGCGCTGCCGTCGCGCGCGCGCCTCGTGCGCGTGCTCAAGTACATGCTCGACGACAAGGAGTTCCTGTCGCCGTTCGGGATCCGCTCGCTGTCGAAGGTTCACGCCGCCAAGCCCTTCAGCGTCTCGCTCGACGGCCAAACCTTCAGCGTCGACTACGAGCCGGGCGAGTCGAGCACGGCGCTGTTCGGCGGCAACTCGAACTGGCGCGGCCCCGTGTGGATGCCCGTGAACTATCTGCTCGTCGAGGCGCTGCAGCGCTACCACCACTT
>DATAZS010000114.1:0-3040 GCA_036271915.1 Polyangia bacterium | reverse complement strand
TCGCGGTGATTGTCACTACGTTCGTGGCCGGGATGAGGCCACCCTTCGTCGAGACCGTGAGCGTCCGGGTCCCGAGCGGAACTCCGTGCGGCACGGTCACGCGAAGCACGAGGCTCGTGTCGCTGGAGGTCTGAACGGCCGCCTGCAGGTCGCCGAAGTTGATCCCAGTGGCATTCGAGAGGCCGCCTGCCGCCTTGGTGATCGTGATGGTGATGCCGACACCCTGGCCCTGACGGAGCTTGGCGCTCGGTGCCACGACGACCCCGTCGGGCGTCAACGCGGCGTCCGCATTCATGCCGCCGCCGTCGGTGCCCGTCGTGCCGGCCGTGCCCGTGGCGACGTCAGTGCCGCCGTCCGTACCAACCGCGCCGGCCGAACCAACCGCGCCAGCAGAGCCGACCGCGCCGGCCGAGCCGACCGCGCCAGCCGAGCCGACCGCGCCAGCCGTGCCGACCGCGCCGGCCGTGCCTGCGTCAGTGCCCGTCGCGCCAGCCGTGCCTGAAGCACCAGCGTCGGGGGCGTTGAAGTCGTTCGTGTTCGGGTTGTAGTCCTTGTCGACCGTCGGATCCGCGCAGGTCTTGCTGACCGTGCACTTCTGCCCCGTCACGCAGTCGACGTCAGCCGCGCACTGCGTGCGGCAGGTCAGATCGCGGCCGCAGACCAGCGGCGACGTGCAGTCGCTGTTGAGCGCGCACATCATCGAAGCCACCTCGGGCGCGCGGCAGGCGTTGCCGCCGACGCCGCCGTCGGCGTCGCCGCTCGACAGCTTCACGCATAGCTCTTTGTCCGGACAGTCGCGCGACTCGTTGCACTGGGCGACGCAGTAGCCGAGCGCGCAGACCAGCGGCGACGCACAGTCGCTCGCGAGCACGCACTTCGGCGTCGCCTTCGCGCTCGAGGAGCCTCCACAGCCTTGCGTGAGGCCGGCGGCCGAAAATAGAGCGACGAACATGAGAGCTAGGCTACGAGTACGCATCACACAGACCTCCCCAAAACGGTTGACGGGTTAAAAGCGCGTAATTGATATCACAGGTCGTGGCGCGACCTCAACAGGGCTCCGCCCTGGAAACGGCCAAAGACGTTTCATTCCCGTGAAATCGGAGGTCCGGTCACCGGAGCGGGGCGGTTCGTCGACCGTGGGTCGGGCGGGACTTACTTCTTTGTCCGACCGAGGTTCAGCTGCGACAGGTCGCGTACGGCGCCGCGCGCGGCGCTCGTCGTGAGCGCGGCGTAGGCCTGCAGCGCGAGCGAGACCGTGCGGTCGCGGTTCGGTGTCCACGCGCGCGCGCCCATGGCGTCCATCTGCATGCGGCGCTCGAGGAGCGTCGCGGCGTCGACGACGACGTCGATGCGGCGGTTGGGGATGTCGATGCTGATCATGTCGCCCTCTTCGATGAGGCCGATGGCGCCACCCTCGCCCGCCTCGGGCGACACGTGACCGATGCTGAGCCCCGACGTCCCGCCCGAGAAGCGGCCGTCGGTGACCAGCGCGCAGGCCTTGCCCAATCCCTTCCCTTTGAGGAACGACGTCGGGTAGAGCATCTCCTGCATGCCTGGGCCGCCCTTCGGTCCCTCGTAGACGATGACGACGACGTCACCCGCGACGATCTGGTCGGCCATGATGGCGTCGCACGCCGTGTCCTGCGAGTGGAACACGCGCGCCTTGCCCTCGAACTTCAGGATCGACGCGTCGACGCCCGCCGTCTTCACGATGCAGCCCTCGACGGCGATGTTGCCGTAGAGCACGGCGAGGCCGCCGTCCTGGCTGTACGCGTGCGCGACGTCGCGGATGCAGCCCTTCTCGACGTCGAGGTCGGCGTCCTTGAAGTACTTGTCCTGCGAGAACGCCACCTGCGTGGGCACGCCGCCCGGCGCCGCGAGCGCGCGCTGCTTCGCTTCTGGTGTCGCGGTGGTTCTGTGTAGATCATTGGCGTCGATCGCGGCGCCCATCGACGACGCGTGCACGGTGCCGGCGTCGCGCTTGATGAGGCCCGCGCTGTCGAGCTCGCCCAGGATCGTGAAGATGCCGCCCGCGCGGTGCACGTCCTCGACGTGGTAGCTGCCCGCGGGCGCGACCTTGCAGATGTTGGGCACCTTGCGCGACAGGCGATCGATGTCTTTCATCGTAAAATCGACGCCCGCCTCGTGCGCGATCGCGAGGATGTGCAGCACGGTGTTCGTCGACCCGCCCATGGCGATGTCGAGCGTCATGGCGTTCTCGAACGCCGCCTTCGTCGCGACGCTGCGCGGGAGCACCGACGTGTCGCCGTCGACGTAGCAGCGGTTCGCCATCGTCACGATGCGCTTGGCCGCTTCCTCGAACAGCTCCCAGCGGCGCGCGTGCGTCGCAAGCAGCGTGCCGTTGCCCGGCAGCGCGAGGCCGAGCGCCTCGTTGAGGCAGTTCATGCTGTTGGCCGTGAACATGCCCGAGCACGAGCCGCACGTCGGACACGCCGAGCGCTCCATCTCGTCGAGCTCCTTGTCGCTGACCTTCGAGTCGCTCGACGCGATCATCGAGTCGATGAGGTCGAGCTTGCGCACGAGCGGCTTGCCGTCGCGCGTGTGCGTGCCCACGATCTTGCCGGCCTCCATGGGCCCGCCCGACACGAAGATCGTCGGCACGTTGAGGCGCATGGATGCCATCAGCATGCCCGGCGTGATCTTGTCGCAGTTCGAGATGCACACGATGGCGTCGGCGCAGTGCGCGTTCACCATGTACTCGACGCTGTCGGCGATGAGGTCGCGCGACGGCAGCGAGTACAGCATGCCGCCGTGACCCATGGCGATGCCGTCGTCGACGGCGATCGTGTTGAACTCGACGCCCCAGCCGCCGTTCGCGTCGATGACCTTCTTCACCTTCTGCCCGACGTCGTGCAGGTGCACGTGCCCCGGCACGAACTGCGTGAAGCTGTTGGCGATGGCGATGATGGGCTTGCCGAAGTCGGCGTCCTTCATGCCCGTGGCGCGCCAGAGCGAGCGCGCGCCTGCCATGTTCCGTCCCTGCGTCGAGGTGCGACTGCGGTAGCCCGTCATAGTCACT
>DATAZS010000113.1:0-7607 GCA_036271915.1 Polyangia bacterium | reverse complement strand
CTCGGACTCGGCCGACCGCCCGGCGAGGCCGCGCGCCTCGATGGCCGCCTGCAGCGTGCCGAAGTCCGCGAAGCCGCCGCGGATGATCAGCTGCGGCTCTCCCTTGTCGTTCGTGCCTTCACCCATCTCCTCGAGGCCGTGGTCGATGAGCTCGAGCTCGACCTCGTCGATGTTCTTGCCGGCGAACGCGTCGGGCGCGAGGCGAAACACGCCCATCTTCTTGAACTGGAACGCGACGCTGCCCTCGGTGCCGATGCTGCCACCGTAAGTCTTGAAGGCAGAGCGCACGTTGGCGACGGTGCGCACGCCATTGTTGGTGGCCGTCTCGACGATGACGGCGATGCCGTGCGGCGCGTAGCCTTCGTAGATGACGATGTCGTAGCTCTCGGCGCCCTGGCCCGACGCCTTCTTGATGGCGTTCTCGATCTTTTCGCGCGGCATGTTGGCGACGCGCGCGTTGTGCAGGATGCGTCGCAGGGTCGGGTTGATGTCCGGGCTCGGGCCGCCCGACTTCACGGCGATGGCGATGTCCTTGCCGAAGCGAGTGAACAGCTTCGCCATCTTGTCCCACCGCTTGAACATGGTGGCCTTGCGGGTCTCGAAGATGCGTCCCATGCGTCGACTCTTAGCAAAGAACCGGCCTCGAGGGGAGGGGCCGCGCGGGTCCGACCGGGCGCCCGCTACGCGGGGCAGGTTGGGGAGTCGATGCAGCGCCAGTGTCCGGCCGTGGCGTCGAATCGACACTGCTGGCTCTGAGTTGTCGACGCGCAGTCGGCGTCTTCGACGCACGTGTCCGCGGGCGTGCGGCAGAAGTAGCCGACGGACGCGGGATCCGAGGACCCCGCGCAACGCGCGGTCGAGGGCGAACAATAGCCGCCGGCGCCGCAGTCGGCGTCGACGCGGCAGTTGCCGGCGGCACACACATTCGCGCCCGTGACGGGGCCGGCGCGGCAGTCACAGGGTGCACGCCCGGCGCAGTCGACGTCGGCGAAGCACTCGTCGTACGAGCACGTACTGCAATCTCCCTCGAACGGCTCCGTCGTGTCGCAACGTCCGTTGTGGCCGCTCGTGCAATCACCGTCGTTGGTGCAGTTACCGCCGTTCACGGGGGCCGCACCTGGCGTGACGTGCATGCACGTCGCCGCCGGCCGATCGGTCGGGCATACCACCGCGACGGGGCGGTGCATCGACGGCGCCGCGAGCGGCGGCCTTTCGGCCGGCGCGTCTCCGCGATAGGCGGGCGGCCTTTCGGGCGGCGCGTCTCCGCCGTCGGCGGGTTGCAACGCGTTGCCGCCGCACGCCGCAATCGACGACAACAGAGCAACCGCGCCCGCGAAGCGTCGAAAGAGCACGGACGAATTGTCGCACATCGGGGCGCGGCATTCGCCATGCCGCTTGGCTTCGCGGCGCGTGACGCGCAAAACTGCGTCCTTGCTCGGGCGAACGTTCAAGAAGGCCGCGTTTTCATGCGCGCGCGCGATCACCATACCGGCGCGAAACGACGTCTGGATCGCGGGCCCCGGCGCCGTTCAGAACCTCTGAGCGCGCGCCGCCGCGGCCGCGCGCGGGCCAATTGTGTCTTGACGATCCGTCGGCCGTCGGGCTACAGGGACGCGCGCGTTTGCTGGTCGTTGACGCGTGAAAACGTACGCCTCCGAGACGAGGACGTGCGTACACACCGAGAGGCACACCCATGCGAAACCTGGCTCGTAAAACGCTCCTGCTCACCGCAGCTCTCTCCGTGACGTTCGCGTCCGCCGTCCGCGCCGACGAGACTGCGCCGCCTCCGGCCGCCGCGCCTCCGATGGAGACGGCCCCCGCGCCGGCCCCGGCGCCGGCCCCGACGGCCAGCGTCTCGCGCGCGCTCATCACGGCGCCGCCGCTCAGCGGTCCGACGATCTGGGGCTTGGTCGACTGGTTCGGCGTCGGCGTGGGCGCGCGCTACATGTTCCCCGTCGGCATCCCCTCGCTGCTGACGCACACGAGCCTCAAGGACAGCTGGGCGATCGAGGCGGGCCTCGACTTCCTGCACCGCTCCGACGACTTCGCCGCCTACAGCTACAGCTACAACGAGTTCATCCCCACCGTGGGCATGATGTGGATCGTCTGGCTGCGCGACGACTTCGCCGTCTACCCGAAGGTCGGCGCCGGTTGGGCCTTCGGTTTCGACAACTCCAACGACAACTGCACGGGTTGCACGCTGGGCGGCATCTGGGTCGAGGGCGCGGCGGGCCTGCTGTACAAGGTGGGTGGCGGCGTCACGCTGCGCGCCGAGGTCGGCAACTACGGCGCCAAGGGCGGCGTCGCCTGGCTGTTCTGAGCCCCGCGGGCTCTCCGAGAGCCGTCGATCTGGTCCACCTGGTCCGCGGAAAGTGGTAGTGAAAGGCCACTCCACCATGGCCAAGCTGTTCATCGAAGATCTCCAGGTGTCCGGGAAGCGCGTCCTCGTGCGCGTCGACTTCAACGTGCCTGTCAAAGACGGCAAGGTCGAAGACGACAAGCGCATCTCGGCGGCGCTGCCGACGATCAAGTACCTGCTCGAGAAGGGCGCGTCGGTCGTCCTCATGAGCCACCTCGGCCGCCCCGACGGACAGCGCAAGATGGAGTTCACGCTCGCGCCCGTCGCGCAGCGCCTCGGCGAGCTGCTCGGCAAGCCCGTGAAGTTCCTCGACGACTGCGTGGGGGCAGCTGTCGAGGCCGCATGCGCGGCCGCGCGACCTGGCGACGTCATCCTGCTCGAGAACGTGCGCTTCCACATCGAGGAGGAGGGCAAGGTCAAGCTCGAGGACGGTACCAAGCTCTCCGCCGACAAGGAGAAGGTCGCCGCCTTCCGCGCGGCGCTCACGAAGCTCGGCGATCTCTACGTCAACGACGCGTTCGGCACGGCCCACCGCGATCACAGCTCGGTCTCGGGCATCCAGCTGCCGCAGCGCGCGTCGGGCTATCTGATGAAGAAGGAGCTCGACTTCCTGGGCGCGTCGATCGAATCGCCGAAGCGGCCGTTCGTCGGCATCATCGGCGGCGCCAAGGTCTCGGGGAAGATCGACGTGATTCAGGCCATGCTGCCCAAGGTCGACAAGCTCATCATCGGCGGCGGCATGGCGTACACGTTCGCGAAGGCCAAGGGCCTCGAGATCGGCAAGTCTCTCGTAGAGCTCGACCGCGTGGCGCTCGCGAAGCAGATCATGGACGGCGCGGGCGACAAGCTCATGCTGCCGACCGACTGCCTCATCACCGACGCGTTCGACTTCAAGGCGCGCACGCTCGGCAACACGAAGTTCTGCAAGATGACCGAGATCCCCGCCGACTGGGAGGCCGTCGACATCGGTCCGGAGTCGTCGTCGGCGTTCGAGGCCGTCGTGAGATCGGCGAAGACCGTGCTGTGGAACGGTCCCATGGGCGTGTTCGAGGTCGAGAAGTCGGCGCGCGGCACGTTCGGCATCGCGAAGGCGCTCGCCGAGGCGACGGCCGCGGGCGCGACGACCGTCGTGGGCGGCGGCGACTCGGCGTCGGCCATCAAGAAGGCCGGCCTCGCGTCGAAGGTCTCGCACGTCTCGACGGGCGGCGGCGCCTCGCTCGAGTACCTCGAGGGCAAGCCGCTGCCGGGCGTCCTCGCGCTCACCGACAAGTAGCGCGCGCGCCCCGCGGCGGGCCATGGGTCAACGATCGAAGCGCGCGGCGCGCTGTGACGCCTGTCGGATGCAGGTCGCGCTGTGCCTGTGCGCGGAGATCCCGCGCCTCGCGCTCGCGACGCGCGTCGTCCTCGTGATGCACCACCGCGAGGTGCCGCGCACGACGGCGACGGGGCCGCTCGCATTGCGCGCGCTCACGAACGCCGAGCTGCACGTGCACGGCGCGCGCGACGCGCCGCTCGATCTGACGTCGCTGCACGGAGAAGACCGTCGCGTGATGCTGCTCTTCCCGAGCGACGCCGCGCGCCCGCTCACGCCCGAGCTGCTGGCCGAGGATCGCCGACCCGTGACGCTGGTCGTCCCCGACGGCAACTGGCGCCAGGCGAGCCGCGCGGCGCGCCGCATCCCCGGGCTCGCGCAGGCCGAGCCCGTCGTGCTCGCCGAGGGCGCACCGAGCGGCTACCGCCTGCGGCGCGAGCCGAAGGAGGGCGGCCTCGCGACGTTCGAGGCCATCGCGCGCGCGCTGGGTGTGCTCGAGTCGGCGGACGTGCAGGTCCAGCTCGAAACGCTGTTCTCGCAGATGGTCGAGCGCACGCTCGACACGCGCGGGAAGCGACCGGCGCTCGAGGCGGCGCCGGTCGCAGAAACGCTTGAGATCATCTACCGCGACGCCGACCTCGTCGCCGTCAACAAGCCCGCGGGGATGCTCGTGCACCGCGGCTGGGCGCGCGACGGCCGGCCCGCGCTGCAGATCCTGCGCGACCAGCTCGGCCACCACGTCTTCCCCGTGCACCGCCTCGATCGCGCGACGAGCGGCGTGCTGCTGTTCGCGCTCAGCGGCGAGGTCGCGCGCCTCGTGCAGGCGCAGTTCGACGCGCGCGAGGTCGAGAAACGTTATCTCGCGCTGTGCCGCGGGAACGATCCCGCGCTCGTGCAGGTCGATCATGCGCTGGCGAAGACCGAGGGCGGCGCGCGGCGCCCCGCCGTCACCGACTTCAAGCTGCTCGGTCGGTTCGAGCGCTACGGCCTCTTCGAGGCGCGCCCGCGCACGGGACGCCTTCATCAGATTCGCCGCCACCTCAAGCACGCGAGCCACCCCGTTATCGGCGACGCGCGCTATGGCAAGGGCGAGCACAACCGCCTCTTCCGCGAGCGCTTCGGCTTTCATCGCCTCGCGCTGCACGCGTCGGAGCTCACGCTGCGCCAGCCGCGCACGGGCGAGCCGCTGCGCCTGCACGCGCCGCTGCCGCCCGAGCTCGCGCGGTTGTTCGAGGCGCTCGGGCTGCCGCCGCAGCCGTAGCCCCTCAACGCGTCGACGTCGTCATTTGTTGCGCTCGTTGCGCTCGACCCACCGTGCGCGCCAGGTGGGCGCCTCGAACGGATCGGCGAAGTATTGCGTCTCGTGCGTCACCTTGCCGTCGGTGAATTCCATCAGGCTGATGGTTTGGTACGGACGATCGTCGTAAGCGGTGGCGTATTCAGTCACCCATACGTCGCCGCTTCCGAAGATGCGGTGAATCTCGAACCGCCGCCGCGCGGGATGCGCGCTCCGCGAGGCGCGCACGTTGTCCTGACCGGAATGCGCTCGCCGGACTGGGATAATCGAGCACGACGTTCTCGTCGTAGATCTCGTGCTCGACCTCGTAGTCACCGGCTTGCGTCGCGGCCCAGTGTCGATCCAGGGCTTCCCGCGTCTTGTTTTGCGCGTCCATGATTCTCTCCAGGCGCGCTCACGCGATCGCGCGGACCACGCCGCCGTCGACGCGCACGGCGGCGCCCGTCGTCGCGGACGCGCGGCTGCTGCAGAGATAGACGATCATGGCCGCGACCTCGTCGGGCGTGGCGAAGCGCTGCAGGATCGACGACGGGCGCGCGGTCGCGAAGAACTCGCGCTCGGCGGTGGCGGCGTCGACCCCGCGCGCCGCCGCCATCTGCGACACGAACGTCTGCACGCCCTCGGACGCCGTGGGACCGGGCAGCACGCTGTTGACCGTCACGCCGGTCCCCGTGAGCGTCTCGGCCAGGCCGCGCGCCACCGCCAGCTGCGCGGTCTTGGTCACGCCGTAGTGGATCATCTCCGTCGGGATCTGCAGCCCCGACTCGCTGGACACGAAGATCACGCGGCCCCAGTTCCGCGCGCGCATGCCCGGCACGTAGTGCCGCGCCAATCGCACGCCGCTCAGCACGTTCGTCTCGAAGAAGCGCATCCAGTCCCCATCCGAGATCTCGCCGAACGGCTTGGGCTCGAAGATGCCCAGATTGTTGACCAGCACGTCGACCTCGGGCCGCGCGTCCGTGAGCGCGCGGCATCCCTCCGCCGTCGCAAGATCCGCGACCAAGCCGTCGACGGCCGCCCCGGCGACGTCGGCCTTCAACCGATCGACCGCCGCCGCGACGCGCTTCTCCGTGCGTCCGTTCACGGTGACGACCGCGCCCTCGGCGGCCAGCGCGCGCGCCGTGGCGAAGCCGATGCCCGCGGTCGAACCGGTGACGAGCGCTCGCTTGCCTTTGAGTCCTAGATCCATGGTGGAGAGGTCTAGCAAGAGGGTGATGGCGGCGCCCCTATGTGCCCAAGCATGCGCTGGATGCGCAAATTTGATTGGTGCTGTTCACGTCTGGACTCCAGAGATACAATTAGCCTAGGCCTTTCATGGGTTCCGGGAGAGTCAAGAAATGACGACTGACGAGCCTGCCAAGGACTTGTTGCTGCCGATTCGCCCGATTTGGGCGACTGATGCGGCCGTACTTAACCAGCCACATTCGCCGCAAATTCAGTGCCTTCTAGATCTTGAGCGCCGAGCATCGAGAGAACTAGAACGGAGTATCGAAGCCGCGCGGAATGTCTTCCCACAAGATCGTGTGGAATCAGTAGAATCTCTGTTTGAGTCTGCTCGCTTCGACCTTGTTGCCGGCGTTGAGTTAGCTCGAGGAGGCTACTTTAAGCAGACATATTCTCTTTGGAGATCGTGGTACGAGCAGACACTCTTTGCGCTCTATTTTATTGAGGCGCCATTGCACCGGATCGCATGGCGGCGAGCTCCGCAAATCGAACTTGGCGACGAGCCGCGCGTCAAATTGATGCTGCACCAAATGCTGCCGGAGAGCGGAGACAAGGCTCATCCATTTGGTGCTGTCTATAGCGAGCGTTTCAAGTCACTGTTCGCCGCACTCCGAGTGACCGTGCCCAAAAAGAGCGCGCCTTTGTCGACAGCGGAGCATCGCCTGCGTGATCTAAGCCAAGGAGTGCATGGGACGTATCAACCCAGTCCTGTATGGTCTGTGGGCGAGCTTCAAAAGCCGCTTGAGACTCATATCCTTCGATTATTCGAATTGGTAATCGCGACCATCGGAATTTTCTTGTTTTCTTGTGTGCAGTCCCAGCTTGGGTTATCTGAAACTCAATTGACCAAATTTCTCAATAGAGAGTTTCAGCCTTCTGCGGACGATGAGGACGAAAACGTGATCGCGCCGCTTTTGCCTCAACTGTGGGCATGGCTTGACTTCATGAGGGAGACCTAACTATGCCCGATCTTTCGCTCCAACTTCAGGCAGACAATCTCCCTCAAGATTCTTTGGAGAAGATTTTGGTCGAGGGACATTGGGCGCCGGTCCTCGGACGTCTTCTTACAGGTGAAAACCTTCTCCTGGAAGGCTGTCGCGGAGAGGGCAAAACGATGTTAATGCGTGCCGCAGCCGGGCGCCTTGCCAAAAGTGCGAGTGCTGGCGGCACTGTTCTTGGAATTCACGCCACGTTTAAAAGATACCTGACGACCATTCCTCCTGCCGGAGCAACCGGAGAGGCGGAACTTGGAAATTTCAAGGCATGGGTCAATTCGAGAATTCTTGGTGCCGTAAAGCTTCAACTTGAAGAAACGTTCGGTCCGGAAAGAACACGCGACGCCGGCGTCATCGGTCGCGTTGACTGGCAGAAATTGATTGGACTTCTTGAAACTACCTATCGAGGGGTTCCAGCGG
>DATAZS010000112.1:0-9988 GCA_036271915.1 Polyangia bacterium | reverse complement strand
CGCGCGTCGAGATCGCCGAGCCGCTCCTCCGCATGAAGGCGCTCTACGTGCCGAACGACCCGCTGATGAAGGACCAGTGGCACCTCACGCGCGTCGGCGCCGAGCGCGCCTGGGACTACGCGACGGGGCGCGGCGTCACGGTCGCCGTCATCGACACGGGCATCGCGTGCGAGGACTTCGGCCCCTTCATGAAGGGCACCGACCTCAAGAGCACCGAGTGCGTCGCCGGCTGGAACTTCGTCTCGAAGAACGAGCACGCGAACGACGACCAGGGCCACGGCACGCACGTCGCCGGCACCATCGCGCAGTCGACCGACAACGGCGTCGGCGCGGCGGGCCTCGCCTTCCACGCGCGCCTCATGCCCGTGAAGGTCCTGAGCGCCGAGGGCTGGGGCACGACGGCCGACATCGCCGACGGCGTGCGCTGGGCGGCCGAGCACGGCGCCCAGGTCATCAACATGAGCCTCGGCGGACCGCGCAACTCGGGCGTCTTGCAGAAGGCGATCGACTACGCCGTCTCGCGCGGGGTCGTCGTCGTCGCCGCGGCGGGCAACTCGGGCGGCGCCGTCGGCTACCCCGGCGCCAACGAGGGCGTCATCGGCGTGAGCGCGTCCGACCCCGACGACAAGCTCGCGAACTTCTCGTCGCGCGGGCCGGCGATCGACATCGCCGCGCCGGGCGTGAACGTCACGCAGCAGACGATCTGCAACAAGGGCCGCGACAAGTGCGAGAACTACGCCGCGTACAACGGCACGTCGATGGCGTCGCCGCACGTCGCGGGCGCGGCCGCGCTCGTCGTGAGCCTCGGCGTGACCGAGCCGGCCGCGGTCGAGGCGGCACTCAAGGCGAGCGCGCGCGTCGTCGACGACAGCGAGGCCGGCAAGAAGCTCTACGGCGCCGGCATCCTCGACGCGGGCGCGGCCGTCGCGCGGGTGACGGAGCAGCACGCCCTCGTCCGTCTGCTCGCGCTCGCGGCGCTCGCGCTCCTCGCGTTCTCGTGGGCGAAGAAGGAGCGCAGGGGCGCGACGAGCCCGTTCAAGCTCGGCTTCATCGTCCCCGCGCTCGCGACCGGGCCCGGGCTCTTCTTCTTCGCGCCGTGGATCCTCCCGCGGGTGAGCCTCGTGGTCGACGCGATCGCGCGCCCGCTCGCCGACCTCGATTTGCTCGTCGGCGTGTCGTTGCACCGGTTCCTGCCGCTCGCGAACGCGGCGATCCCGTTCGCGCTGATGTCGCTGCTCTTCGGCGTGAAGAAGCTCCGCCCGGTGGTCGCGGGCGTCGCGACGGGCACGGCGGCGTACCTCGGCTCGGTGGTGGTGCTCGGCGACCAGGCGGGGCCGTTCGGCCACTTCGCGATGCTCGTCTGGTGCGCGGGCAACGCCCTCGTGTGCACGTGGATCGCCAAGACGAACCTCTCGGCCACCGATTGAGTTGACTCAGCGGGCGGCTCCCGCCAACTTGCGGGGGCCGTGCGCGCTTTCTTCATCGTCTTCGGGCTGACCGCCGCCGCGACCTTCGCTGGCTTCGCGTGCGGCGGCACGTCGAGCGAGTCCCCGTGGCCGATCGAGCCGGAGCACAAGGACCTCGGCCCCACGGCCGAGGCGTCGAGCTTCGTGCGCTCGGGCCCGGCAGAGGCGCACCCGCGTGACGACGCGGACGAGCGACCCGACGCGGGCAAGCCTCGAAAGCCCGCGGCCAAGCCTTGACCTGACGCGACGACGATGGCGTTCGGCTTGGGAGGGGCGAACAAAGGGTGGATCGCGGCCGCGGCGCTCTTCCTCGCGCTGCTCGTCGTGCCGGCGATCGCGCTGTTCGTGGTGCCCCACTTCGGCAAGAAGCCCCCGCCGCCGCCGCCAAACCGCCCGGGCTTCTCGTTCAAGCTGGGCTCGAACTCCGACACGGACGAGGCGAACGAGCCGGCGTCGGAGATGCCCGCCGAGGAGACGAAGCCGACCCTCCAGGGCACGGTGCTCGACCCCGACGGCGCGCCGATCGCGCACGCGCGCGTCGGGTGCCTGGACCACCCGGGCGACCTCGAGTTCTGGACGACCTCGCGCGACGACGGCACGTTCGTGCTGCCGCTCGCCGCCGAGGGCTGCCGCGCCGCGGCGTTCCACGACTCGTTCGCGCGCTCGAGCGACGACCACCTCTACAAGGACCGGCCGAACAAGCTCCGGCTCGGCGCGCCCGGCTCGATCGAGGGCGTCGTCGTCGACGAGCGCAGCGCGCCGATCACCGCGTTCAAGGTCGCCATCGAGTCGTTCGTGCCCGCCGACCTGGACTCGCCCGAGCCGCTGCCGCGCGTGCCCGAGAGCGTCGCGTCGGAGGCGGGCGCGTTCAAGCTCGAGCGGCTGCCGCCCGGGCGCTACGTGCTCTCCGCGTCGGCCGCGGGGCGTCCTCCCGCCCACGGCGAGGCGCTCGACGTCGTGAGCGGGCGCGCGGTGAGCGGCGTACGGCTCGTCCTCCCCGGCGGCGAGCGCTTCGTCGGGCGCATCGTCGACGCCGACACGAAGCAGCCGGTCGCCCTCGCGAGCGTCGCGCTCGACGCGGTGAGCGACAGCCTGGGCGCCGACATGGGCCGCGTGACGACGGACGCGACCGGCTCGTTCACGATCGACGCCGCGCCGCCCGGCCCGTTCTCGATCCACGTCTCGCACGCGCTCTACCGCGACAAGATCGTCTCCGGCCTCACGACGGGGTTCGGCGCGCCGCCGAGCGTCGACATCGAGATCACACCGCGCGGCGACGCGGGCAACGCGATGGAGCTCTCGGGCGTCGGCCTGCGGATCGGCGCGATGGCGGGCGGAAAGCTCCGCGTGCTGCGCGTCGAGGGCGACAGCCCCGCAGCCGAGGCCGGGCTCGAGGCGCAAGAGGCGATCACCCACATCGACGGCGTCGACGTCTCGACGCTGACCGTCAGCGAGTGCACGCAGCGCCTCCGCGGTCCCTCGGGCTCGACCGTCGTCGTCACGGTCGAGCGCGGCGGTCGCCCCATCGACGTGACGATCACCCGGGCCGAGCTGATCACGCCGTATTGAGCCCTTCGAACGAATGCTCCGAGCGCGGCGGCGGTGCGTCCGGGGGTGCCCTGTGTGCGCGCGCGACGGCTACCGTGCAATATGTCGCGTAGGCATCGACTTGCAATGCAACATATTGCACGCAGGCCTCCGCGCAACAAACACACGCCCCTCGGCGCACGGGCTCAGCCGCCGGGGTGGACGACGACCGTGTTCACCGCGCCGAGGTTGCCGCCGGCCGCGTAGCCGTACGACGCGTAGTAGTCCGTGCCCCAGACGACGACGCCGAACTGACCCTGGCTGTCGGCGATGTGGTGGCTGCTGGCGCACTGGTCGACCGCGACGGCGCCGCGCACGAGCTCGACGTACGCGACCTGGTACTTGCCCCCGTTGCCGACGGGCTGCCAGTTGGAGATCGGCGCGCTGAGGCAGTCGATGGTGACGTCCTGGAAGTTGCCGCCGCCGTCCGCCACGCGCGTGACCACGAGGTTCGTCGTCGCGTACGTCGGGTCGGTGAAGAACGAGTAGTGCGAGCGGAACTGGGCGGGCGCGAGCAGGTTGAGCCAGTCCTCGTCGCCGAGGCCGCACGTGAAGAACGGGGCCGGCGGCGTCGGCGAGCAGCCTGCGCGCGTCTGCGGGTCGGTGCCGGCCATGTACTGCGTGAAGCCGAACGGGTTGTTCGAGCCCTGCGACGCGACCGTGAACACGCTCGCCGACTCGAACTCGACGATCTGGCCCGCGTTGAGCGTCGCCGGGGCGCCGGCGGGCGGCCCAGGGTCGTACGAGAGCTGCGTGCCGTCGACGACGCCGACGATGCGGTAAAGCACCGACTCCGGCGCGAGGCTCGCGAGGCGCGTCACGACGCCGCAGCCGACATACTCGTTGCCGAGCGCGTTGATGTGCGGGATCTCCTGGTGCGCCGAGTCTTCGCCGCCGCCGCTCGTCATGTTCGAGGTCGTGACGCGGAGGTAGGTGGAGCCCGTGACGACGCCGACGGGCGCGGTGGACTGAAGCACGGCACTGCTCGGGTCGGCGGTGCCGATCCACTGGAGCGTCTGGCCTGCGTTGACGGTGAACGTGTTGTTGTTGCCCGCGGTCGCGGTGCCGAGACCGCCGCCGCCGGGGAGCGTCTGCTTCGGGTTGAGCGTCACCTGCGTGCCGTCGGCGCTGCCGATGATCGTCAACGAGACGTCGCCGCCGCCGTCCGTGTGCGGGCCGAACACGTAGTAGTTCGAGCCCCACGCCGTCGTCGGGAAGAGCAGCGACGCCGACGGCAGGAACGTCGACGCGCCGCCGTACGGGAGGATGTCGTACGCGACGATGGGCTGGTCCGACGTGACGTGGAACGCCTCGCCCATGCCGGTCCCGGGGACCGCGGCGTCCATCGCGATGGCCGGCGTCTTCGGGCAGGTGAGCGGGTAGCCGCCGTTGTTGGCGCCGGGCGTGTGCGACAGGAACAGGATGGCGACCTGATCGGGCGGCAGGCCGTTCGCGTCGAGCGGCGTGTACGTGAGGTTCGGCGCGTTGCCGCTCGGGATGTAGCCGAACTGCGTGACGTCGTAGCTCTGCCCGCCGCGCGAGACGGTGAGGTGCGCCGGGGCCGTCCACGTGTTGGAGACGAAGACGGCGTAGCAGGGGCCCGACTCGGCGGAGCCCTGGCCGTTCGCGTAGAAGGGCGGGTCCGCGGCGAGGAAGTCGCAGCCGATCGAGCCGACGTTCCCGCTCTCGGCGACGCACGACGCGACGCAGGCGCCGTTGAGGCATGCCTGATCGGGGGGGCACTGGAAGAGCACCATGCCCTGCGCGTCGGTCACGGCGTGGCCGTCCGACGTGCAGCCGGCGGCCGGGTCGCCGCCCGTGCCCGCGCCGGTGTTGGTGCCGCTCATGCCGCCCATGCCGCTGCCGGTGTTCGTGCTCGTGCCCGAGTTCGTGTTGGTGCTCGTGCCCGAGTTCGTGTTGGTGCTCGTGCCGGTGTGCGCGCCGGTGCCGTTCGACATCGACCCGGTGTTCGTGCCGTTCGACGTCGGGTGCGAGCCGCTCGACTTCGTGCCCGTCGACCCGTCCTGCGTCGTGCCACCTGCGCCCTCGGTGGAGCTGATCGCGTCGGTGCCGCCGCACGCGACGCCGAGGAGGCCGACTGCGCCCAAGAGACCGTAGACAAAGGACGTGTTCCCCATGTCTCCAATCGGCCCGTGCGGCCGCGCGGCGTCAATGACGTTGCGCGCCCGAGCGGGTCAATTTTTCGACGAGGGGACGAGCGGCCAAACCCAGGATCGAGCGGCCCGACCTGGCTTTCAGCCCTTTCAGCCGCCGGGGTGCACGACGACGGTGTTCACGGCGCTCAGGTTGCCGCCGGCTGCGTAGCCGTACGACGCGTAGTAGTCCGTGCCCCACACGACGACGCCGAACGGCGCGGCGCTGTCGGCGATGTGGTGGCTGCTCCCACACGCGGCCACGACCGGCGCGGTCCCGCGGACGAGATCGACGTACGCGACCTGGTACCTGCCGCTGTTGCCGACGGGCTGCCAGCCCGTGATCGGGCCGCCGAGGCAGTCGATCGTGACGTCCTGGAACGTGCCCGTCGAGTCGGCGATGCGCGTGACGACGAGGTTCGTCGTCGCGTACGTGGGGTCGGTGAAGAACGAGTAGTGACGGAGGAACTGCGCGGGCGCGAGCAGGTTGACCCACTCCTCGTCGCCCAGGCCGCAAGAGAGACCCGCGAACGGCGGCGACGGCGCGCAGCCGGGGCGCGTCGTCGGATCGGCGCCGGCCATGTACTGCGTGAAGCCGAACGGGTTGTCCGAGCCCTGAGACGTGACGGTGAACACGCTCGCCGACTGGAACTCGACGATCTGCCCCGCGCTGAGCGTCGGCGGCGCGCCCGTGGGGGGCGCCGGATCGTACGTGAGGGTCGTGCCGTCGACGACGCCGACCATGCGATAGAGCACCGACTCGGGCGCGAGGGTCGAGACGCGCGTGACCACGCCCGGCCCCACGTACTCGCTGCCGAGCGCGTTGATGTGCGGGATCTGCTGGTGCGCCGCGTCTTGCCCGCCGCCCGTGGTCATGTTCGCGGTGATGACGCTGAGGTACGTGGTGCCCGTCACGACGCCGACCGGCGACGACGATTGAAGGACGGCGCCGCTCGGGTCGGCCGCGCCCGCCCACTGGAGCGTCTGCCCGGCGTCGACCGTGAAGGTGTTGTTCGTGTTCGCCGTCGCCGCGCCGAGGCCTCCGCCGGCGGCGAGCGTCTGCGTCGGGTTGAGCGTGACCTGCGTGCCGTCGGTCCCGCCGATGATCGTCAAGAAGAGCTTGCCGCCGCCCGCGGGGTGCGGGCCATACACGTAGTAGTTCGAGCCCCACGCGTTCGTCGGGAAGAGCAGCGACGCCGCCGGCAAGAAGCTCGTCGCGCCGCCGTAAGGCAGGATGTCGTACGCGACGATCGGCTGATCCGACGTGACGCGGAACGCCGCGCCCTTTCCGGCGCCGGAGACCGCGGCGTCCATGGTGAGCGCGGGCGTCTTCGGACACGTGAGCGGGAACCCCAGCGAGTGGTGCGCGCCCGGGTTGTGCGACAGGAACAGGATGGCGACCTGGTCGGGCGGCAGACCGCTCGCGTCGAGCGGCGTGTACGTGATGTTGGGCGCGGTGCCGCTCGGGATGTAGCCGAACTGCGAGACGTCGAACGTCTGCCCCGCGCGCGAGACCGTGAGGTGCGCGTTCGCCGTCCACGTGTTCGAAACGAACACGGCGTAGCAGGCGCCCGCGTACGTCGAGCCGGGCGTCCCGTTGTCGTAGAAGGGCGGGTCGGCGGCCAGGAAGTCGCACCCGATCGAGCCGACGGAGCCGCTCTCGGCGACGCACGACGCGACGCAGGCGCCGTTGAGACAAGCCTGGTCCGGCGGGCACTGCATGAGGACGTTGCCCTGCGCGTCGGTCACGCCGTGGCCGTCGGCAGTGCAGCCCGTCGCCGCGTCGCCGCCCGTGCCGGTGCCGGCGCCCGTCATGCCGCCCATCCCGGCGCCGGTGCCCGAGTTCGTGTTCGTGCTCGTGCCCGAGTTCGTGCTCGTGCCGCTGTTCGTGCTCGTGCCCGAGTTCGTGTTCGTGCTCGTGCCGGCGTGGGCTCCGGTGCCGTTCGACATCGACGCGTCGCCGGTAGACGACATGCGGGCGCCGCTCGAGCCGTGCGTCGACGCGCCGCCCGCTCCGTCGGTGTTGTTGCCGGTGTCGGCGCCGTTCCCGCCGCATCCCAGCGCCACGACGCCGAGCGCGCCCACGATCCATCCACGAAGCGAGGCCTTCGACATGGCCACAATGCGCCTCCGCGCCGCGCCGGCGTCAATGGCGATCACGCCGCGCGTCCGCCCGGGCGGGCGGGTCGAGCGCGTCAGTCGACGCCGAGGTGGCGGAAGATGAAGCCGTAGAGGTCGGCCTCGTTGGCGATCTGCATCTCGAGCGGGTTGCCGATGCCGTGACCCGTGTCGCGCGTGAGGAGCAGCACCGGCGCCGAGCCGCCCGCGGCCTGGAGGCGCGCGGCGAACTTGCGCGACTGCCACGAGGCGACGCGCGGGTCGTTGACGCCGGTCGTGAGCAGGAGCGGCGGGTACTTCGTGCCGTCGACGACGTGGTGATACGGCGAATAGGCGTAGAGCGCGTCGCGCTGCGCGGGGTCCTTCACGGTGCCGAACTCGGTGATGTTGAACGCGCCGTTCGGGAACGACTCCGAGCGCATCATGTCGTAGATGCCGACCTCGCTCACGACGACGGCGGCGAGGTCGGGGTGCTGCGTCACGAACGCGCCCATGAGCAGGCCGCCGTTCGACGCGCCGGTCACCGCGAGCTTGTCCTTGCTGGTCAGCTTGAGCTCGACGAGGCGCTTCGCGCAGGCGGCGAAGTCGTCGAACACGTTTTGCTTCTTCGTGAGATTCCCGGCGAGGTGCCACGCGTCGCCGAACTCGGCCCCTCCGCGCAGGTTCGCGATCGCCCACACGCCGCCCTTGTCGAGCATGAGGCGCGCCTCCTCGGAGAAATAGGGCTCGATGTTGACGCCGTAGCCGCCGTAGCCCGTGAGCAGCGTCGGCCGCGCGCCGTCGCGCGGCGTGCCCTTCTTCATCACGATCGAGACGGGCACCTTCGCGCCGTCCTTCGAAGTGCACGTCTCGCGCAGCACCTCGGCGTCGGCGTAGTCGAACGACGCCTTCGTCCCGATGGCGGTCTTCACGGGCGCGCCCGAGCCCGAGAATCGATACCAGGAGGACGGCTCGAGGAACGACTCGGCCTGATAGAGGATCTCGTCGCCGGCGAGGCGCACGATCTGGCCGACGCTCGGCACCGTGGGCAGCGGCAGCCGGCCGACCTCCTTGCCGGCGAGGTCGAGCACGCGCACCTGCGACGGGCCGCCGACGAGGTCGACCACGTAGAGGCGCTTGTTCGTCACCTGGAAGCCGCGCAGCGTGCTCTCGCCCTCGGGCACGACGACCTCGGCCTTGGCGAGCGAGGGCTTGTCGATGGGCGTGCGCACGATCTTGCCGTGCGGCGCGCCGGCGCGCGTCAGCGCGTAGAGCTTGTTGTCGCGGCCGATGCGCGTGAACTCGACGTGATCGGTGAAGCTCGCCACCTGCGTCCATGGGCCGCCCGACGTCTTGCCGACGTAGTGCGCGACCTCGCCGCCGTCGCCGTTCTTCACGAGCGCGAGGAGGTGCTTGCCGTCCTCGCTCGTGCCCATCTCGATCTCGGCGATGCGCGGGAGCTCCTTGCCGAAGACGTATTTGTCGGTCTCCGGCTTCTTGCCGAGCTCGTGGAAATAGACCTGCTGGTAGAACTGCAGATCTGCGTCGGGGCGCTCGCCCTTGCGCGGATAGCGCGTGTACCAGAAGCCCGTGCCCTTCTCGTTCCAGGCGACGCTGCCGCCGGCGGTGCCCTCGTTCACGTGGGCGATCACGTCGGGCAGCTCCTTGCCGGTCGCGACCTCGAACACGTGCACGTCGCCGCTCTCGCTGCCGCCCTTCGAGAGCGACACCGAGACGTACCTCCCGTCGACCGACGGATCGTAGAAGTCCATCGCGGTGCCGCCCGACGGATCGATCTTGTTCGGGTCGACGACGGCGGGCGCGGTCAGGAGCTCGTCGATGTTCTTGGCGACGACGATCACGGGCTGCTGCGCCGGCGGCTGCATGCGGAGCGCGAAGATGCGGCCGCCGCGCGGCGTGAACCAGTACACCTCGGTCCCGCGGCCCTTCTTCAGCTCGCCGATGCGCTTCTTCAGCGCCGGCATGCCGGACCAGCCGTCGAGGAAGTCGCGCGCGCGCTTCGTCTGCGCGTCGGACCAGGCCTTCACCTCGGCGTCGTCCGCCTCGAGCCAGCGGTAGGGGTCCGTCACCTTGAGGCCGCCGTAGTCGTCGGTGACCGGCCTCGAGGGCGACGCGGGCGGCGGCGCGAGATCGGTCTTCGCGACGGGCGCGGGCGGCGGCGCCGGAGGGGGCGCCGGCGGGAGCTCGGGCGGCGGCGTCGACTCGCACGCGAAGAGGACGAGCGCGAGCGGGAGGGCGGCGAGGTGTGCACGCTTCATGCGCGTCGTCTACCACCGCGTCCCTTCGCCGCGAAGCGCCCCGGCGCGCGTTCGAACGAACCTCCCCCGCGCGCGCGAGCTCTGCGAGGATGCGGCGATGCGCGCGAAGAAACCGCTCGGGCCGCTCGACCGCGTGTTCCTCGTGGCCGAGACGCGCGAGTCGCTCATGCACGTCGGCGGCCTCATCCCGCTGTCGCCGCCGGCGGGCGCGGGCAAGGACTCGCTGCGACAGCTCGTCGACGAGCTCCGCCGCGCGCCGAAGGCCGTCCCGCCGTGGAACCTCAAGCTCCGCCACCCGGGCTTCCTCGGGAGCCCGCTCCAGGCGTGGGTCGAGGACGAGAACTTCGACGTCGACTACCACGTTCGCCGCTCGGCCCTGCCCGCGCCGGGCGACGAGCGCGAGCTC
>DATAZS010000111.1:0-1873 GCA_036271915.1 Polyangia bacterium | reverse complement strand
TACGGCTCAGGCGCCTGTCGTCGTCGCCGGCGGCAGCGCATCGTTTACGGCTCAGGCGCCTGTCGTCGTCGCCGGCGGCAGCGCGTCGATGAAGATCGACCCGTCGCTCGACTACCTTCAACGGGGCAGCGGGTACGTGACCCGCTGGGGGGAGCCGCTGCGCCCGCACGACTGCCCCCATTGCCTCGACCTTCAACGGGGCAGCGGGTACGTGACCCGCTGGGGGGCGACAGCCGTCAAAATCGCAGTCAAAACGCTCCGGCTGTCCTTCAACGGGGCAGCGGGTACGTGACCCGCTGGGGGGGTCGGCTGGAATCGCTTGCAGGACGGCCGCTTGCGAGGCGTCCTGCGAGCGCCCACTCCGACGGGGCGGGGCGAGGACCGGCGGGGCGGGGCCGGTCTCGCCAAGGGCTGGTTTTCATGGAGCGAATCGCCTGCGAGCGATCCCGGGGGGTTGGCCGTCACGAACGCGCTCGCGGCGACCCACCACTCTACACGATCTACACCACGATGGGGCCGCGGTCCTCGGGCACGTAGGGCTTTCCGAGCGCGCGGATCGCCTCGACGCTGCGACCGTCGGCCGGGCCGATGTCGATGAAGAGCACCTGGTCTTCGTCGTGGTGGATGATGCGCGTGAGGGCGGCCCTCAGGTCGACGAGCGCGCGCGCCGTGAGCTCGCAGCGGAACACGCTGAGCTGGAGCCACGTGCCGTAGCCGCGCATCGTGTCGTACACGTGACGCCATCGCTTCGGGTCGGCGATGTCGTAGGTCACGATGTAGGCCTGCATCGCGCGCTCCTCAGCGCACCCGGAAGGCGGGCAGCTCGGGGATCTCGTCGAGCACGAGGCGCGCGGTCAGGCGCGCCGTGAGCTCGAGCACGCGCCGATACGACACCTTGTACCCGAACACCGGGTGCACGACCTCCTGCGCGAGCCTCCGCTCGTACGCGAGGATGAAGCGCTTGCGCGCCGCGGGCAGGAGCGCGCACGCGTCGCCGTGTCGGAGGAAATCCGCCTCGCCGACGACGCCCGTGTTCAGCGCGCCGACGACGACGGAGTCGGCGATGATCGGCCGGAACTCCTCCATCAGGTCGAGCGCGAGCGACGGCCGGCCGTAGCGCGGCGTGTGCAGGAACCCGAGGGCGGGGTCGAGGCCCACGGCGCCGATGGCGATCGACATGTCCTTCGTCAGCAGCGAGTACGCGAGCGAGAGGAGCGCGTTCACGGGGTCGCGCGGCGGCCGTCGGTTGCGGCCGTCGAGATCGAACGCGCCCGACGCGGCGGCCTCGCCCTTGAGCATCCCGGAGAACTGCCCGAAGTAGGTGCGCGCGGCGGTCCCTTCGAGGCCGAGCAGGCTGTCGACGCTCTCGACGGCGCGCGCCTTGCGCGCGAGCTGCGTCATCTCGAAGAGCGCGACGGCGGACGCGTCGTCGTGGTTCCTTCGGAGCAGCGTGCGCGCGTTCTCGATCTTCGACGCGATGATGCCACGCGCGAAGCGGAGGCGGAACGCGTCGTCGGCCGCGCGCGCGTGCTGGGCGATGCGAAGCTCGACGTTCTTGCCGTCGTGCCCCATCGTCCGGCCGACGTAGTAGCCCCCGCTCGAGAAGATGAGCAGCGGGATGTTGCGCTCGATGAGCGCGCGGATCGTCTGCGCCGTCACCTGGACGTTGCCGAAGATCGCGACGTGCGACGTCTGCGGCAGGCGCACCTCGCGCGGCTCTCCCTCGCGCGGCTTCACGACGAGGCACTCGGCGTCGAGGCGCAGGTAGGCGCCCTGGTCGGTGACGTAGAGCGGGTGCCGCTCGTCGCGGTGCACGAGCGTGCGGAGCCTCTGCGTCGGCGCCGCGGCCTCGACGTCGGGCGCTGCCTCGTCG
>DATAZS010000110.1:0-10103 GCA_036271915.1 Polyangia bacterium | reverse complement strand
AGGATCGGATTCGTGTTGTTGATGTGAATCAAGATGCGTCGCGCCGCGAGGCGCCCGAGAAACTCGAGGCTGCCGCCGCGGCCGCTGATCGGCCAGTGCGACATGTCCTCGGCGCGCCGCGTGCCGAGGCCCGCGGCGATGAGCTCGTCGCTCGTCCAGAACGTGCCGTCGAAGAAGATGGCGTCCGCCTCGGCGCAGATGCGCTCGAGCTCGGGCGACGGCCCCGCGACGCCAGACAGATAGGCGAGGCGTTTGCCCGTGCGCTCGTCGCGAATCACGTAACCGATGTTGTCCTCGCGCGACGGCGCGCGCAGGCCCTTGAGGTGCAGCGGCAGGTTCCCGACGAGCGGCACCGCCATCACGCGCAGCTTCGTGCTCGCGTCGCCGAGCGGCTGCTCCTCTCCGAGCGGGAGCGCGCGCCAGTCGACCTGTCCCTCGAACCGCTCGAGCGTCCGATAGAGCACGTTGCCCTGCCGGAAGCCGTCGCGCATCGACGCCGTCGCGTAAGCGATCAACGGATGCGACTCACGCAGCGACAACAACCCGAGACAATGGTCGAGATCGCCGTTGGTGAAGAGGATGCCCGCGACCGGCGAGTGCCGCTTTTGCCGCGGCCACAAGCCAGGGAATGCTTCTATCTGAGCCCGAATCTCGGGAGAGGCATTGAGTAGGAACCAAGACTCGCCGTCGCCGCTGATCGCGATCGACTCCTGCGTGCGCGCGTGCAAACCGGGCGCGCCGGCGCGCACCTCACGGCAATTGTCGCAGCCGCAATTCCACTGAGGAAACCCGCCACCGGCGGCGGATCCCAGGACCCGAACGCGCACGGTGGCGTCTTCTAACTCTGACTTCGATATCGATTCGGGCGCTACTTCGCGTCCGATTCGTCGCTGCTGGGAGCCGCAACCGGATCCATCGGATCACGGTCGCCGAAGTCGCTCTGGTAACCGCCGATTTCGGCGCTCATGTTGATCTCAACGAAGCTCGGAGTTTCCCACTTCATGGCACACACCTTTCGTGTGCAGACATTCTTAGCTCGGCATCCGTGTCAGTCAAGGGTATCTATTTGCACACGATGAAAACTTCTAAAGCCTCGCCATTGCGACGATATCGGGCCCTTTGCGGATGCGCGCTGCTGGCCTGGTGCGTCGCCGCCGGACACCCCCGCGCGGCCCAGGCGAAATCGCTCATTTACGTCAGCCTCGAGGAGGGCGGCGAGGTCGTCGCCGTCGACCCCGACGCGGGGACGGTCGAGGCGCGTATCCCGGTCGGGAAGCGACCGCGCGGCATCAAGATCGCGCCCAACGGCAAGCTGCTCTTCGTCGCGCTGTCGGGCTCGCCGCGCGCCGCGCCCGGCGTCGACGAGTCGAAGCTGCCGCCCGGCGATCGCAAGGCCGACGGCATCGGCATCGTCGACCTCACGACGCACAAGCTGCTGCGCACGATCGAGAGCGGACAGGATCCCGAGGCCTTCGACGTGTCGCATGACGGCAAGACCCTCTACGTCTCGAACGAGGAGACCGCCGAGATGTCGGTCGTCGACGTCGCGAGCGGCGCCGTGAAGCGCAAGGTGCCCGTGGGCGGCGAGCCCGAGGGTGTGACGCTGAGCCCGAACGGCAAGCTCGTCTACGTGACCTCCGAGACGGACAGCATCGTCGCGGCAGTCTCGACCGACAAGCTCACCGTGGTGTCGCGCATGCCCGTGGGCCCCCGCCCGCGCTCGGTCGCCTTCACTCGCGATGGCAAAACGGCGTTCGCGACGTCGGAGAATGGGGCGCAGCTCACCGTGCTCGACATCGCCAAGAACGCGCCCACGGGCTCGATCAAGGTCGTCGCGCAGGCGAAGACGGTGCTCGGCCCGCGCCCCATGGGCACGGTGCTGTCGCCTGACGGCAAGACGCTCTACGTCTCGTGCGGGCGCGGCGAATCCGTCGCCGTCGTCGACGTCGCCACGCGCAAGGTCACGCACCTCTTCGACGGCGTCGGCGCGCGCCCGTGGGGCATCGGCGTGAGCCACGACGGCAAGACGGTGTACACGGCGAACGGGCCGTCGAACGACGTGTCGATCATCGACGCCGCGACGGGCAAGGTCACGTCGCGCGTGAAGGTCGGCGGCTTGCCCTGGGGACTCGTCGTCGCACCATCCAAATAGGGAAACTACGGGCAAGCCGTAATCGACGTGATCCAGTCGGCGACGAGGCCCACGGCCGCGTCGTCGACGACGTAGGTCGCGAGCTGCGGCATGCGCGTCTTCTCGTCGATGCGCGGCGAGTGCATGCGCAGCCACAGGATCGACGCCATGGGCATGCCCGGCGTGAGCACGAACGCGCCCGTGACGCCGAGGTCGCTCTTCATGGGCGCGACGTTGCAGACGCCCATGTTCGCGAGCGGCGTATCGAAGCGAAGGTCCATCGCCGCGAAGTCGCCGTCAGGGCGGTGGCAGTACGCGCAGTTGGCGTGCAGGTAGGAACGTGCGCGGGCTTCGGTCGTCGCGTCGGCGGGCACCGTGCCGAGTTGCCCGTCATAGGGCAACACGAGCGCCGCCTGATACGGCGTGGGCGGTCCCGCACCTTCGAAGAGGCCAGCCGTCTTCCAACGATCGATCTGGTTCATGCCGCCCACGGCGCGGTTCATCTGCCGTGTCTCGGGGCCGAGCGTGCCGCCCGCCGAGAGCGTGTGGCACGTCGTGCAGTCGAACCGGTTCGGGAAGTGCCAGTCGACCGAACGCTGGCCCGTGTCGAACGTAGTCTCGACGCGATCGTCGGGGACGATCGTGGCGTCGGTCTGCGCCTCGTTCCACTGGTAGCTGTAGCCGTTCCACGTCGCGGCGTCGGCGTGCACGAGCAGCCGCGTCTCGACGCGTTTGCCGTCGAACATGAACGTCTTCACCATGACGGTGCCGACGGGCATCACCCACTTCCCGGTGTCCTGCGCGCCCTGCGTGCACTCGGCCGACGGCGTCGCGCAGTCCTTCACGTGGATCTTCGCGCCCGCGGGCAGGACGAAGCCGCGCTCCTTGTCGGCGCCGTCCGACCACAGGGGGCTGTTGACCTCGTACGACGTCACGATCGACGCGAGCTTCGTCGGGTCGTTGGGATCGACGCACCCAGTTTGGCTGAGCTTCGCGAAAGGCGCGTTCATGTCCGCGGGCGGCGTGCAGGCGCCCGTTAGCGCAGACGCGTCCGTGGCGGCGTCAATCCCGATCCCCCCCGACTTCGCGCTACACGCCGCGATCCCGAGGCTCACGACGATCAACGAGCCCAGGTGCCGCGCCATCGACGCCAGTATTGATCGATTCGTTTTCACGGGCGGAGGAGTATTCTTGAGCGCGCTGGCGGCCATCGACGGCCCCAAAGAGGTGTCCTGCATGAACCGACGCTCGTATCTTGGCCTTGTCTGCGTGGGCGCCATTTTCACCATGGGCTGCTCCTCGAGCGCCAAACCAGTCGCAGGCACGGCGGGCGCGCCGGGGACGGCGGGCGCGCCGGGGACGGCGGGCGCCGCGGGAGCGTCGGGAACTGCGGGCGCCGCGGGCGCCGCGGGAACTGCGGGCGCGTCGGGCGCGTCGGGACCTGCGGGCGCGTCAGGCCCAGCGGGCGCGGGGGGAGCTTCGGCGTCGGTGCTGACGCGGAACAATCACGAGACGCGCGACGGCTTCTTCGTCCAGCCGAGGCTCACGAAGGCCGCGGCCGCGACGATGGCGCTCGACACGACGTTCAAGGCGACCTTCGTGGGCGCGATGTGGGCGTCGCCGCTTTACATGGAGAACGGCCCCGGCGGAAAAGGCGCGTTCATCGTCGCAGCGACGAACAACATGGTCTACGCGCTCGACGAGGCGACGGGCACCATGGTGTGGATGCACAGCATCGGCGCCGCGCCCGCGAAGTCGGGCGCCGGCTGCGGCAACGTCGCGCCGACGGGCATCACGAGCACGCCCGTCATCGACGGCGCGACGCGCACGATCTACGTCGCGGGCGGCATCGGCGACGCGAACGGCATCATGCGCCACGAGGTGCACGCCCTCGACGCCGAGACTGGCAACGAGAAGGCGGGCTGGCCCGTGAACGTCTCGGCGCTCACGGCGCCCGGCAACGTCGCGTTCAACACGCCGGCGGAGAACCAGCGCGGCGCGCTGTCGCTCGTGAACGGCACGCTGTACGTCCCCTACGGCGGGCACGACGGCGACTGCAATCAGTACCGAGGCTGGGTCATCGCGATCAACGTCGCGTCTCCCACGAAGGTCGCCGCGTGGGCGACGAGCGGCGTCGGCGAGGCGATCTGGGCCGCGGGCGGCATGGCGTCGACGGGCGACGGCGTGTTCGCCGTCACCGGCAACAACATCGCGGGCGCGGCGACGCACGCCGACAGCGAAGAGGTCGTGCACGTCAGCAGCGCGGCGCTCGTGAATCGCGCGACGGGCATCTTCTATCCGGGCAGCTGGCGCTCGATGGACGGCTCCGACGCCGACTTCGGCTCCAGCAGCCCCGTCGCGTTCCAGCTCGGCGGGTCGTCCACGCTGGCCGCCGTCACGAAGAACGGGATGTTCTTCCTGTTGGACCCCGCCAACCTCGGCGGCGTGGACGGACAGCTCGCGAAGATCGACCTCGCGCCCGAGACCACGCCGATGTCCATTCGAGCGGTGCCCGCGGCGTACACGTCGACGACGGGTGTGCACGTCGTGCTCAACGCCGGCAACACGACGATGTTCTGCCCCACGGGCTCGACGGGGAATGGCACGATCTCGGTCGCGATCACGGCGGGCTCGCCACCGTCGGCGAAGGTCGCGTGGTGCGCGAGCGGCGGCTCGACGTCACCCATCGCGACGAGCACGGACGGGAAAAACGAGACAGTCGTCTGGTACTTGAACGGCGGGCTCAACGCCGTCGACGGCGACACGGGCGCGAAGATCTACGCGGGCGGGACGTGCGCGGGCGTCCACCAGTTCTCGTCACCCATCGCCGTCAAAGGCAGGATCATCGTGGGCGGCGACGGCAACCTCTGCGCCTGGGCGCCAGCCACGAAGTAACAGACACGACCGGAGTGACAGCCGACGGGCGACGACGCGACGGACGCTCAGCCGACGCCGCGCTTGGCGACCTGCTCGCGGATGATGGCCTCCGCGAGCTCGGGGACGATCTCCCACACGATCTGTTCGATGACCTCGCGTGACAGCTTGGCGAGCGCTTCGTACTCGGGACCCTTGGCCGCGATCGCCGCGACCTTCTGATCGACGAGGCTCGAGACCGCCGGTGACAGCGCGGGTCGCGCCGGCTCGACGTGCGCCGAGGTCGGAGCGGGCGCATGCGCCGAAATCGGCGCGTGCGTGATGCCGGGCGCGCTGAGCGGCTGACCGGGACGCGTCGAGCCGGGGAACGGCATGCTGGCCGCGGGCAAACCGAAGAGCGTCCGTCCCACGGGCTGCGGCGCCGCGGCGGCGGGGCGCGGCGGCACGGCGGCCTGCAACGGTGTCGTGTTGCCCAGCGTGCGCGAAGGAGACGTGCCGGGACGCACGGGCGGCATCGCGCCTGGGCGAATGCCGGGAATCAGCGACGGACGCATGCCGCCGGCGGGTGCGCCCGCGGGCGCGCTCGGGCGAGCGGCTGGCGGAGACGGCGCCGGAGCGGGCGCCGCAAACGCCGGCATCGACGTCGCCGTCGAGCGGGTCGCGACGGGCGCCGTGTCGCGCGGCGAGGCCACGTCGACGTCGTAGTCGCCCAAGGCCGCCGTTGGCAACGTGCTCGTCGGGCGCGGCGCCGGCGAAGAGGGCGCCGCCACGGGACGCGTCGCTGCCGCGGAACGTCCTCCCGACGCTGCCTCTTTGATCTTCTCGATGAGCGTG
The DNA here is from genome assembly GCA_036271915.1 of Polyangia bacterium. Classification (GTDB taxonomy): domain Bacteria; phylum Myxococcota_A; class Polyangia; order Fen-1088; family Fen-1088; genus DASZFV01. Next base: position 4,264 of record DATAZS010000110.1, on the reverse strand, counting down.
CCCGAGTCCCAGGGCTTGATGAGGTTGCCGTCGGCCCCGACCTGTTGTCCCTTGGCGTCATCGTACGGCTGGTGCGTCGACGACAGGATGTAGACCGGGATGGCGCGCAGCGAGGCGTCGGCCTTGAGCGCCGCGCACAGCTCGTACCCCGAACGGCCGGGCATCGACGCGTCCGCGATCACGACGTCGGGACGTGTCTGGCGCGCGAGCGTCAGGCCTTCGTCCGCGGAGCGCGCCGCCGTCAGCGCGAAGTCCTCACCGACGAGCGTCATCGCGAAAGCCTTCTGGATCGTCACGCTGTCGTCGGCGATCAAGATGCGCTTTCCCATGGAGTCCTGAGATATCACCATCACAGTAGTCGGTCAATTCACGGAGATGGTAGAACGGCGCCCAGAAACGGCTTTTTGACCACTCTCGCGTTTCGCGTACCGCGTTCCTCGCGCGACCTACATTGACTTCGTGACAGCACCCGCGACACAGCTCGTCGTCAACGCCGACGACTTCGGACAATCGCCCGGCATCTCGCGCGGAATCCTGCGCGCGCACCGCGAGGGCGTCGTCACGAGCACGTCGGTGCTCGGCAACTGCGACGACCTGGCCGGCACATGCGCGCTGCTCGCCACGGCCCCCACGCTTGGCGTCGGCGTGCATCTCTCGCTCGTGGGCGGCCGCCCCGTGGGCGACGCCGCGCACGTGCCCACGCTCGTCGGACCCACGGGCGTGTTCCCGTCGCGGGCCCAAGACTTTTTCGCGACGTGGATGAGGGGTCGCGTCGAGGTCGCCGAGATCGAATGCGAATTCGACGCGCAGGTAACGCGCCTGCGCGACGCGGGCATCACCCCCGATCACGTGAACACGCACCGACACCTCGGCTTCGTGCCGGCCGTCGGGCGCGCCATGGAGGCCGTCGCGCGCAAGCACCGCATCGCGGGCATCCGCAGCGCGGTCGAGCGCCCCACCCTCGCGTGGCTCACGGAGCCGGGCCGCGGGCTCGAGGCGGGTCTGCTCACGGGGCTCGCGTGGCTCACGCGAAGGCAGATGGGCGCCCTGCGCCACGGCCCGCAGAGCTGGGGCTTCGTCGAGGCGGGCCGCCTCGACGAGGTGCGCATTCTCGAGGTCCTCGGGCGCATGGGACCGGGCGCGCACGAGCTCATCTGCCACCCGGGCGAAGAGGACGACGTCGACGCCGAGCCGGGCGAGGCGCCGCACCTGCGCGCGCACGAGCTCGTCGCGCTCACGTCACACAAGGTCCGGCGCGCGTTCGAGCGACGCGGCGTCGCGCTCTGTCGCTGGCGCGATCTGTTCTGAGCGGCGCACCACTTTTTCCGCCCAATTTGCGCGTGACCTGTATGGTGCGCGCCAAGGAGAAATTGACCATGACAAAACTCGCCATCGTGATTACTGGAGCGTTGTTCTCCGTCGCCGGCGCCGCGCGCGCCGCCGACAAGGCCGCCGCGACGACGCCCGCCGCGGCTCCCGTGACAGCCGTGAAGACGCCCGCCACTCCGGCCAAGGCGCCGGCCGCGGCTCCCGCCGCCGCGCCCGCCGCGCCGTCGGGCCCGCCGACGCCGCCCGCCGAGATAGACACGCTCTTCAAGGGCTGGGAGGGCAACTACAAGTGCGACACGACGTTCAACGCCGGCTCGATGGGTCCTGGCTTCCCCGAGACGAAGGTGAAGTCAGAGGTGAAGATCAAGAAGGAGCCGAGCGGCTTCTGGTACAAGGGCGAGTACAAGGTCAAGAAGACGAAGGCCATGCCGGGCATGGAAGCGACCTTCCTGTTCGGGTGGGACGGCGTCGCCAAGGAGCCCGTCAGCCTGACCTACGACAGCATGGGTAGCTTCGTCGTCGAGCACGCCGCCGGCGCGACCGCCGACAAGATCACCTTCACGGGCGACGGCGCGATGATGGGGATGAAGACGAAGGTGCGCGAGGGCATGACGAGGAAGGACGCCAAGACCGTCGAGCACACGTACGAGGTCGACATGGGCAAGGGCTTCCAGCTCATGGGCACGGACGTCTGTAAGAAGTAGTCCGCGACTCTTTTCATTCGAAAACGCGGCGTCCGTTCGGGCGCCGCGTTTTTTTTTGCGAACGCTACTCGCGGTTCGCGACGCCGGCGCTCGCGAAGGTCGCCATCTCGCTCTGCAGGCGAACGGCGGCGCGCAGCAGGTCGACGGCGAGCGCCGCGCCCGTGCCCTCGCCGAGGCGCATGCCCAGGTCGAAGAGCGGGCGCGCGTCGAGCGCGTCGCACACGACGCGGTGGCCACGCTCGGCCGACAGGTGCGAGAAGCACAAGAAGTCGCGCACGCGCGGCGCGAGGCGCACGGCGACGAGCGCGGCCGCGCCGCTGATGAACCCGTCGACGACGGTGGGTACGCGGCGCGCGGCGCCGCCCAGCATGAGGCCGGCCATGGCGGCGATCTCGAGGCCGCCCACGGCGGCCAGTACGCCGAGCGCGTCAGCCGCATCGACGCGGTGCCGGTCGAGCGCCGCGCGCACGACCTCGATCTTGCGCGCGAGGCCCGCGTCGTCGACGCCCGTGCCGCGTCCGACGACGGCCTCGGCTGCCGCGCCCGTGAGCGCCGCCACGACGGCCGCCGCCGCGGTCGTGTTGCCGATCCCCATCTCGCCCGCGCCCAGCAGCGCGACGCCCTCGCCCGCCGCGTCTCCCGCGAGCCGCGCGCCGACGTCGAGCGCCGCCTGCGCCTCGGCGCGCGTCATCGCGGCCTCGCGCAGGAAGCTCGCCGTGCCTTTGCGCACGGGCAGCGACAGTACCGTCGCGCCCACGATTGGCGGAATCGGCGAAGCGACGCCTACGTCGACGACGGCGAGCTCGATCCCGAGCGACCGCGTCAGCACGCTGATGGCCGCGCCGCCGGCGACGAAGTTCGCGACCATGGCCGCCGTGACCGAAGACGGGTACGGGCTCACGCCCTCGGCGGCGACGCCGTGATCGGCGGCGAACACGTAGATGCGCGCGCGCTCGGGCGCCGCGACGGGAAACTGCGCGCGCGCGCCCGCGTAGAAGACCCCGAGCTCCTCGAGGCGCCCGAGGCTCCCCGCCGGCTTCGTCAGCTGCCCCTGATGCGCGCGAGCCGCTGCGGCGGCGGCCTCGTCGAAAGGAGGGAGATCCCTCGCCCACGTCGACTGATCGGTGGGCGAGGTCTTTCCGTTCATCTGTGCGGCCAGAGGGATTCGAACCCCCGGCCCCCGGCTTCGTAGGCCGATGCTCTATCCAGCTGAGCTATGGCCGCAGTGTGGGGCACACGTATGCCGCGATCGCGCCCCGACGTCAAGACTTTGAGGAGGGGGGGGGATTCGAACCCCCGGACGCTTGCGCGTCGACGGTTTTCAAGACCGTTGCCTTAAACCACTCGGCCACCCCTCCGGGTGCTGCTCCTCGTACTTATGCCTGCTGGCATGGCGGCGTCAAACCGAAGACGTCGCAGCGCGCTTCGAGGTCGACTATGAGCGCCACCAGCCCTCGACGACGAAGCCGCCGCGAACCGAGCCATACGGATCGGAAGAGTGAACGACATCCAGCAGCACCGTCGCGTCCAACGAAAAGCCATTCCACGAACGTGATCCGAACCGCGCGAACGCGCGCGCCACCGCCTCCCAGGTTCGGTAGGTCGACGGGACGTCGAGCGCGCCCGACCCCACGGGCGGTTCATACGTCGTCTCGAGCCGATCGACGCCCCCGCCCACGCCGAAGCGAACGATCGGCCACCATTGCGCGCTCACGCCGATGCGCCCCGCGATCGCCTGAACCGAGTTTGCGCCGTCGTCGAACGAGCTCGACAGGACATAGCGCAGATCGGTCCAGATCTCCGGAGCGTAGCGCCAGGCGACCTCGGAGACGGCGAACGAGACGCCCGGGCCGGCCCGGAAAGCGCCCGAGTGATAGGTGCCGCCGTACGACGCGCCGATCGCGATCGAAGACGACGGCGCGGCCGGCTCTCGACGTGCGTCGAGCGGTGCCGGCGGCACGGCCGGGCGGCGTACGTCGAGCGTCGGCGGCGCGGGTGGCGACGCTCCGACGGCGGGGGATCGCGCACAGTCGATCGCCTCGCGGCTCTCGCCGACGGCGTCCAACGCGGCCTTCGTGACCTGCGCGAGGCGCTCGCGATCGAGCGGCGATAGCGGATGACCGAGATCGAGATCGCGGACCACATAACGGCACCGCCCCGCCCCGGCGACGCGGACCTGCGCGCGCGACGCCCCGAGGATCACCCACGCCGTGAGACATGCGGCGTCGGGG
>DATAZS010000109.1:0-4060 GCA_036271915.1 Polyangia bacterium | reverse complement strand
TGCTCGGGCACTTTCGCCACGAGATCGGCCACTACTACTGGGATCGGCTCGTCGCTGGCTCCGAGCTTATCGCGCCGTTTCGTGACCTGTTCGGCGACGAGCGCGCGTCGTACGACGACGCCGTCGCGGCCCACTATCGTGACGGCGCACCTCAGAGCTGGCGCGACAACTTCGTGAGCTCGTACGCGTCGATGCACCCGTGGGAGGACTGGGCCGAGAGCTGGGCCCACTATCTGCACATGGTCGACACGCTCGACACCGCACGGAGCTTCGGTCTGAACGTGCGGCCGAAGGCGGCGCGCGGCGACGCGAAGGCCGAGGTCATCGCGCCCCGCGTCGACTTCTCCGACTTCGATGATCTCAGCCGCGCGTGGACGCCGCTCACGCTGGCGCTCAACAGCCTGAACCGCAGCATGGGCCTCCATGACCTGTATCCATTCGTGTTGACGGAGGCCGCCCTGCGGAAGATTCGGTTCGTCCACGACGTGATCGCAAAGCGCGGCGCCGTCGCGGACAAAGCCGCCTGACGCACGGATCTCGGACCAGGCTGTCTTGGGTAACGATAAACGTTACCCAAGACCTCGTTCGAGGAAGCCGTATGCCGCCGGACGCGGCGATCGCGCTGGCATGGCGATTGATACATCGGCGGCCATGAAGATCTTCGCTTTGGTTCTCCTCGTGACGTCCGTTGGGTGCGCAGCGACTCAACCCTTCGCGCTCTCCTCCCAGCAAGTGAAGAGCTTCCGCGAGGTGGTGCGTGAGGCGGAGGTCGCTGGCGTCGCTGACGGACCGCGCGAAGCGGCTCAGCTCCTGGGCGACGCGAAGTCGGAGTTCGAATATTCGCAGCACCTCCCGCTGTATCCGGACCGCGCCCGGGCGCTCGCGGCGAAGGCGCAAGACGACGCTGAGGCGGCGCTCGCGATCGTCCAGCGTCAGGCGCAGGAGCAGCTGGCCGTGCGGCAAGCAGAGCGCCACCAGATCCTTGTCGGCGCAGCCACGCCTTAGGTCCGCGCGCCGCGTAGCACGGCAGACACGTGCTGGTAACGCTTGTTACCGACCGGGGGCTGTCGCGACCGCCATCGTCACGCGGGCCCGCGAGGACGCCGCGATTCGGCTGGCACGAGAGTCGCTATGTGATCGACATGTCCGTTGGCGGCTTCGCGAGCTTGTTCGGAAGCGGTCGATGCGCACACCTCAACAAGGAGCCCTCTCATGTTCATTCTTCTCGCGATCATTCTGGCGGCGCTTTGGATCGGCGGCTTCACGGTGATGCACGTCACGTCGTTCGCGATCCACATCCTCCTCGTCCTCGCGGTCATCAGCATCATCCTGCACTTCGTGCGCGGTAGCCGCAGTACGACTTGACGCTGCGAGGGGAGTCGGACGACGGGACGCGAAGCCCGTTTTGCGTCTCGTCGAGCTGACTTCTAGACTGCCGCATGGCGATCGAACCCGAAGGAGGCGGCCTGGCCGCCCTGTTGAAGCTCGAGCGAGCAGAGCTCATCGCTCGCTGGAGCGCGGGCACACGCCGTGAAAACACGGTCGACCCGCTGCCGCAGGCGGAGCTGCTCGATCACATTCCGCGCTTCGTCGACGAGCTGATCGCCGCGCTGTACCCCGAGGTCGTTCCACTCCCGGCGCTCGGCGAGAATGCCGTCGAGCACGGCGCGCAGCGCCTGAGTCTCGGCTTCAACGTCGCCGAGGTCGTGCGCGAATACGGAACGCTGCACCGCTGCATCATCGAGATCGCCGACAAGGCTCACCAGCCGATCACGACGCACGAGCAGCTCGTCATCGCGCGCTGGTTGAACGCGGGCATCGCGAACGCGCTGTCGCAGTACGTGAACGATCGCGACGCCGAGCTTCACCGCCAATCGGCGGAGCACCTCGGGTTCATCGCGCACGAGATTCGCAACCCGCTGTCATCGGTCACGATGGCGTTTCGCCTCTTGCTGAAGGGGCCGCTCGCGCAAGGCGGTCGTGCCGCCGAGCTCATGGAGCGCAACCTGCGTCGCGTCGTCGACGTCATCGACAACGCCCTCCATCACGCGTCGCTCAACATGGGCGTCGCGCCCAAGGTCGAGAACGTGAGACTCCGGGGTTTTCTCGAGGAGCTCGAGCGCGACTGCGGCGCCGAGGCCCAGGAGAAGGGGATCGAGATCGTCGTCACCGTCGCGCAGGACCTCAAGGTCGAGGCTGATTCGAGGCTGCTGCACTCTGCGCTGTCGAACTTGCTGCAGAACGCGTTGAAGTTCAGCCGTCCCAAGACGGAGATCCACGTGCGCGCGCAGCGCGAGGAGGGGCAGGTCCTCATCGAGGTCGAGGACACGTGTGGCGGATTGCCGGCGGGGCGGGCCGAGGATCTGTTTCGGCCGCTCGTGCAGCGTGGAAAAGATCAAACGGGCTTCGGGCTCGGCCTGTCGATCGCGCGTCAAGCGGCGCAGGCCCACAACGGAACGCTGCGCGTGAGAGATCTGCCGGGGAAGGGCTGCGTCTTCACGCTCGAGCTGCCCGCGACGGACGCGCGCGCCTGACGCGTCTCTAAAGGTAGGCGCCGATGGCGGCGGTCACGGAATACGTCGTGTGCAGGCCGCGGTTGGCGCCGCCCGGCGACGAATCCTCGACACGCATGAAGTAGGTCGGCGCCGTCGCTTGGAGCCAGAACAGCAGCCGCCGCGAAAGCGGGACCTCGGCGAAGGCCGTCGGACCGAGGCTCGCGGCGAACGACGCGGCGCCCGTCGGTTGATCGGTCGCCGATTGTGAGAAGCGGTGCAGGCCCAACTCTGCGCCGAGACCGAAGGTCACGAACCGCACGTCGAACGCGCGCAGCGCGGCCAGGCGCGCGCCGAGCTCCGTCGTGTCGATTCGCGTCGCTCGATCGCTCGTGCGCGACGCGCTCCCCGCGTCCAGTGCCGCGGTTGCGGTGACGGCGCGCAGGTCGGCGCGCGCGCCGACGCCACCGCCCCAGCTCTCGCCGAGATCGAGCAGCGGTCCGCGCACGGACGCCGCCGCGAAGACGGCGATCGCGCGCGCGCGCGTCGAGCCGCCCTTGCGCACGACGCGACCGAACTCGACGCGCCGGAGATCCGCTTCCCGGATCGTCGTCTGCCCCGAGGCCTCGACCTCGAACGTGCCGGCCTCGACGCGATCGTCGGCGCGGCGAACGACCTCGTAGCGCGCGGGCGCGAGCGCGAGCGGGCGCGCGACGCCGTCGTTCGTGATCTCGGCGATGACGGCGTCGTCGCGCTTCCGCCGCACCATGTACCACCCCGGTTGGGCCAGCACGAGGTGGCCCACGCCCGTCGTGAGGCCGGGCCGCGTGAGCACGAGTTCCTCGCGCCCGCCGAGGCTGAGCTTGAACGTCGGGTGCTGCGGCCCGGCGCGCGTGAGCGCCGTCGCGGCGACGGTGTGGCGCGCGGCGTAGGCGAACGCCTCGCCCAGCGTCACGGCGCCGTCGCCGTCCTGGTCGGCGGCGCCGAGCAGCGCCGCCGCGAAGTGGTGCGTGAAGAAGGACGCGCCGAGCTCACCCGACTCCTGCGCCTCCTCGCCCGACGCGCTCGACGTGATGATCGCGAGGCCGCGCGGATTCGCGGGCGGCGACAGGCGAACGTCGAAGCTCGCCGCTTGTCGGCCGCCCTTGGTCTGCGTGAGCATCCCCGAGCGGCACGCGTCGACGACCATGACGCGCGTCGCGACCTCGCTTTGCCCGACGAGGCGCTCGAGCGCGTCGAGCGGGAACGTCGTGCCGCCGAGGTGCAACCCTTCGGCGTCGGCGTGGCCCGAATAGAAGACGAACAGCACGCCGTCGGGGCCTTCGCGCAGGAGGCGGGCCTCAGCGCTCGCGATCGCGGCGCGCATCTCGTCGGCGCTGCGGCCCGTGAGGAGCGTGACGTCGGACGCGGCGAAGTCACCGAGCGTCGTGAGGATCTGCGCGATGCGCGCGGCGTCGGTCTGCGCGAAGCGCAGCGTCGGATCGTCGGGGCCGCCGACGTCGTTGCCGACGACGACGGCCAGCCGCGAGGCGGCGCTCGCCACCGACGGCAGGCACGGCGCGAGCGCA
>DATAZS010000108.1:0-1654 GCA_036271915.1 Polyangia bacterium | reverse complement strand
GCGAACCACGCCTCGCGGTGCAGGACGCCCGCGACGTCGACGAGCACGAGGCGCCGCACCTGCCGCGCGTGCGTCGCGGCGTGCATGAGCGCGACGGCGCCCCCCATCGAGTGACCGAGCACGTCGGCGCGCCCCCCGCAGAAGCGATCGATGACGTGCGCGACGACGGCGGCGTAGCGCTCGGGCGTGTACAGCTCGTTGGCGCGGCTCGAGCGACCGAACCCGGGCAGATCGACGACGACGACGCGCCGCCCCCGCGCGAGCGTCGGCACGACGGGATCGAAGTCGCGACCCGCCGCCGCGCCGAGCCCGTGCACGAGCACGAGCGGCGTCGCGGTCGCGCCGAGTGGAGGATCGACGACGGCGACGTAGAGCGAGCCGCCGAACTCCACGTCGGGCATCCAGAAGGCCTTGGCGCCGCGTACGCCGTAGAGCTGCGCGTCGAGCGGCGCCGCGGGCAGCGGCGGCTCTGCGACGGCCTCGGCGCGCGTCGACGGATGCGCCGCCGCGCACGCCCCCGCGAGCAGCGTCAACGGAAGACAGGCCCCCGCGAGGCGCGCCGCAAAACGGACCCCGGGCCGAGCTTCGAGCGCGCTCAAGCTTCGCTGATGCGCACGGCCGACCACGCGGGGTGGCCGGGGCAGGTCGGCGGGTTCAGCTTGCGCAGCTCGAGGCGCACGCCTTTGACGCCAGGGAAGCGCGCGCGCACGTTGTCGACCATACGGCGCGCGAGCGACTCGAGCAGGTGGTGCGGCTCGCCCACGCCGATGCCGACGATGAGATCCGCGACGCGGCTGTAGTCGATCGTGTCGGCGAGCTTGTCGCTGCGCTCAGCCGCGCTCACGTCGACGTCCAGTTCGACATCAACCTCGAACTTGCGCGTGGCGCGCCGCTCGACGGCGGTGGCGCCGTGGCGGCCGTCGAACTCGATGCGCGCGAGCGAGATCGTGAGCACTTCGTCTGCCTGTGTCGACCGTGAGCGCTAGCCCGCGCTCGCGGCGCCACCCTTGGCATCTTTGTTTTCGTCGTCGGCGCGCTCGGCCTCGAGATCCTTGCGCAGCTGCCGCTTGATGATCTCGCGCTTGACCGGCCCCACCTGATCGATGAGCAGGCGGCCGTTCAAATGATCGTTCTCGTGCTGGAACGCGCGCGCGAGCAGCGCCTCGCCCTCGGCCTCGAAGGTTTGCCCGTCGAGATCCTTGGCGCGCACGCGCGCCTTCATGCCGCGCTTCACGGGCACGAAGATCCCCGGGAACGACAAGCAGCCCTCGTCGCCCGTCTGGCTCTCCGACGAGATCTCGACGATCTCCGGGTTGATGAAGACCTTGGGCGGCGCCCCTTCGGGGCCGCCCGCGACGGCGCCGTCTATGATGAAGAGCCGCATGGGTGCACCGACCTGGATGGCCGCGAGGCCCGCGCCTTCGGCGGCGTCCATCGTCTCGCCCATGTCGGCCACCAACTGACGCAGATCGTCGTCAAATACCGTGACCTCGACCGAGCGCTGCCGCAGCTTGGCGTCGGGAAATCGTAGAATGCTACGCAGAGCCATTTCGATACCTAAGATAGCGAACGCGGCGTGGTTTGACAAAGCCGGCGTCGGACCCGTAACTTCGCCGGCCTTCCTTCATCAATAGAGCTGGCATCATGGACCTCA
>DATAZS010000107.1:0-3382 GCA_036271915.1 Polyangia bacterium | reverse complement strand
CGGCGCCCGCGCTCTTCGGAGCGCTCCTCGAGACGGGCAGCCGCGCGCGCGTCTTCGTCGGCTATGTCGTGGGCGGCGTCCTCATGCTCATCGCGGGAGGCGTCGCCGCCTGGCTCGTGTCGCGGCAGAGGGCCGTTCGCTCGAGTCGCTGAGCGAACTGTCCGACCAAAAATCGCGGCAGGCCACGCGCTGAGAACCGGTGTCTCTGCTACGCCGAACGGACCGCCTTAATCAACGAGGTGGACCGCAAGACTCATAGCCTCCGCGCACTCGGGGTGCGCGGTGCAAGTTCACGCCGTCTTCCGGTTGTCGCCGGCGGTGCCCAAGTTTGTGGCATGTCCACGCGAGCGGTTACCGACGCCTGGGGGATCGACGATCAATATTTCGACGTTCAAGGCGCCTCGCACGCGCTGTCGCACGACGCGCGCGGCGCGCTGCTGCGGGCGATGGGTCTCGATCCATCGGATCCGAAGCCGCCCGATGTCGGTCCGTTCGGCGACGTCATCGTCGTCATGGCGGAAGCGCCTTGGACCTCGCCGAGCGCGGGCGAGCTGCGCCTCGAGGACGGCTCGAAGACGAACGTGACCGCCGGTCAGACCGTGACGCTGCCGCTCGGCTACCACGAGCTGCGTGCCGCGGGCACTGACAAACCCGTCCGTGTCATCGCGAGCCCTGGGCGCTGCCCTCTTCCCCCAAAACGCCGTGCGTGGGGGTGGGCAGCGCAGCTCTACGCGACGCGATCTCGCACGAGCTGGGGGATTGGAGACCTGCGTGATCTGCGGCTTCTCAAGGATTGGGCGCGAAAGCAAGGCGCGGATGCGCTCCTGGTCAATCCCCTCGTCGCGGCGACGCCCGTGCCGCCGATCGAGGCGAGCCCTTACTATCCGAGCAGCCGTCGGTTCATGAACCCGCTCTACGTCTGCGTCGACGAGGCGCCCGGCGCGAGTGAGGCCGGCCCCGAGGTCGAGCGCCTCGCCGCCGAGGGTCGCGCTCTCAACGCCGACCGACGCATCGATCGCGACGTGGTCTTCTCGCTCAAGATGCGCGCGCTTGAGCTCTGCTTCGCGAAATCCGCGCGTGATTCAGGCTTCGCGGCGTATCGCGCGCAGCAAGGGCCGCCCCTCCAGCAGTTCGCGATCTATTGCGCGCTCGCCGAGCGTCACGGCCGGGACTGGAGAACGTGGCCCGAGGACGCGCGTCGGCCCGACGCCGCAGGCGTCGAAGCCTTCGCGCACGAGCAGGCGCCGCGCGTCGCGTTCCACGCGTGGTTGCAGTGGGTCCTCGACGCACAGCTCGCGGACGCGGCGCGTGACCTCGCCGTCGTCGAGGATCTCCCCATCGGCCTCGATGTCGAGGGCGCTGATGCTTGGTGCTGGCAGGCTTTGCTCGCCGACGACGTCTCCGTGGGCGCGCCCTCCGACGCTCTCAATCCCGCGGGGCAGGATTGGGGCCTCACGCCCTTCGTTCCCTTTCGCTTGCGCGCCGCCGGCTACCAGCCCTTCATAGAGACTCTCCGCGCGACGATGCGGCACGCGGGCGGCCTGCGCATCGATCACGTCATGGGGCTGTTCCGCCTGTTCTGGATTCCTCGCGGCGGCGGTCCGGAAAGCGGCGGCTTCGTTCGCCCTCGCACCGATGAGCTCTTGGCCATCGTGGCCCTCGAGAGCGCGCGCGCCGGCGCTTTCGTCGTCGGCGAAGATCTGGGGACCGTCGAAGATGGCGTGCGCGAGACGCTGGCCAAGCGTCAGATGCTGTCCTATCGGTTGGCCATATTCGAGCCGAACCCGCCGGTCGAGTATCCCGAGCTCGCGCTCGCGAGCGTGACGACCCACGACCTGCCCACGATTGTTGGCCTGTGGACAGGCGCCGACTTGGCGCGCGCGCGCGACGCGGGCGTGCCGCAGAACGAGTCCGGCGTCGCCGAGCTGCGCCGACGCCTCGCGACGTTGGCCGGCGGTCAGGATGATCAGCCAGCGGCGATGGCGGCAGAGAAGGTCCACGCGTCGCTCGCCACCTCGCCGTGCCGCGTGCTGCTCGCGACGCTCGAGGACGCGCTTGGAGTCGAGGAGCGACCCAACTTGCCCGGCGCGCCCGCGACCTTTCCCAACTGGTCTCTCGCTCTACCCGTTGTCCTGGACGATTTCGACGCGCAGGAGCTCCCGAACCGCATCGCGAAGGCTCTCGCGCGCGCGTCCTGAGCGATCAGTCACTCAGGACGAAGGCCGTATGCCCCGGAAGGGTCAGCGCCGAGGCCTCCGTCGGCCCGTCGCTTCGCAGCAGCACCTTTGGCGCTTCAATCATTAACGGCAGACGCGACAACTCCGTCTCCGTCTCCCCGAAGCTCACCAGCAGGACGCGCCGCCCCGCGCTCGAGGTTCGCCGAACTACAAGGACGTCGCCGACGATCTCGGCGCTGAGCGCGCGACGGTCCGCGTCGCGCAATACAGGATCGGACGCGCGTAGCGCGAGCAACGCCCGGTGAAGCTCGAGCACGCGCGCATGCTCTCCTCGCGTGCGTTCGTCCCAGCGCAGCCGCGAAGACGCGAACGTCTCAATCGCTTGCGGATCCGGAATGCGTTCGCGCGCGGCCGAGTCTGCAAAAACGCCGAACGCTTTGAACTCCTCCCGACGACCCTCGCGAACAAGCCTCCCCAGCTCCTCGTCGTGATCGGTGAAGAACAGGAACGGCGAAGACGCTGCCCATTCCTGTCCCATGAAGAGTAACGGCGTCATTGGCAGGAACAGCAACAACGTCACGGCCGCGCGATACTCGTCTGGCGAGACGAGGGACGACAAGCGCTCGCCGAAGGCGCGGTTGCCGATCTGATCATGGTTCTGCAGACAATAAACAAAGGCGGGGGCGGATAGCGCGTCCGACTTTGTTCCGCGCGCGGCGCCTGTCGGCGGGTATGTCTGCCCCTCATAGAGCCAACCTCGATTGATGACGCGTGCCAAATCACCGAGCTCCCGTCGATATCCTCTGTAGTAGCCCTCTTGCTCGCCGGTGAGGCACACGTGCAACTGGTTGTGAAAATCGTCCGCCCAAATGGCGTCCAGGCCCTCGCTCGTGACGAGGGCGGCGTCGTTTCGGTTGTCTTCGGCGAAGAGCAACCGACGCCCCCCACTCTCTTTCGGGGCTGCGTCGGCAATGAGCCACAGGAGGTGCGGCGACGAGGAGTCATCGATGGCGTGAGTCGCGTCTAGTCTCAAACCGTCGAAGCGGAACTCGTCGAGCCAATAGCGGACGTTCTCGACGATGGCCCTGCGCAATATGGGTAGCGCGAAGTCGGGCGCGTCGCCCCAGTCGTTTCGGCGGGTCTTCGAGATGTAGGCGGCGTCGTACGACGGCAAGTAGTTTCCGGCAGGGCCGAAGTGGTTGTAG
>DATAZS010000106.1:0-2449 GCA_036271915.1 Polyangia bacterium | reverse complement strand
CCAGCTCGGCTTGCCCAACCAGCTCATGCCCCGCTGGGGCGCGGGAGGCGCGGCGTGAGCGCTGGCGTCGACGCGGCCACTGTGGCGCAGACGGTCGCGCCCGTCGAGGATCTGTTCTCGCTCGCGCGACGCGCGAACGCGGCGCGCGACGGCGCGCTCGGCCGGCGCGGGACGTTCGTGCGCGCGCGACGCCTGCTCGCGAAGGGCGCCTGGCGCGGCCCTTCCGACGCGAGCGTCTCGTACGTCGAGGCCGCCGATCTCGCGGCGCTGGGCGGCTGGAGCGCCGCGCGCGACGCGGGCGCGACGACGCTCGTCGGCGCCGACGTCGCCGCGCTGAGGCAGGCCGCGGGCGCGCGCCTCGTGGCGCGCGTGCCGTTTCGCGCCGGTGAAGACGAGGCGACGCGCGTCGCCCGGCTGCGCGCGCTGAGCGCCGCCGGCGTCACGCTGTGGGGCGTCGTCCCCTCGCCCGAGGGCGAAGCCTACGGCCTCGACACGGTCCGCTTCACGGCGCTGTGCCGCCTCGAGCTGCCCGCGGCCACGCACGTCATCGCCGAGGTCGAGACGCTGGGCCCGCGCCTCGCGCAGATGTGCTTCGGCTTCGGCGCCGACGAGCTGTTCGCGCAGATCATGAGCGAGCGCGCGCTGCGCCTGGGCGACAACGCCAACAACCCGGTCCTCACGCGCAAGGAAGCGGTGACGCTCATCCGCGGCGCGGGGCTCGTGGCGGCCGAGCGGCTGACCGGCGACGTCGTCAAAGATGTTTTGGAAGAGGTGCGCTGATGCATTCAACGAACGTGCTGCCCAGGATCCGCGACAAGGTGCGTGACGGAGAGTCGCTTTCTCTCGAGGATGGCGTCGCGCTCTTCGAACACCGCAACCTTCTCGAATTGGGCGTGTTGGCCAACGAGGTCCGTGAGCGCCTGCACGGCGACCGCACGTACTTCAACCGCAACCTGCACATCAACGCGACGAACGTCTGCGAGGCGAGCTGCCGCTTCTGCTCGTTCGCGCGCCTCGAAGAAGGCAAGCCCGGCGCCTACACGATGTCGCACGCCGAGGCCTGGGGGAAGCTGCAGGCGCGCCTCGACGCCAAGGATCCCATCACGGAGATCCACATCGTCAACGGGCTGCACCCGGGGCTGCCGTTCACCTACTACACGGAGCTGCTCGCGGGCCTCAAGCGCCTGCAGCCGAGCATCCACCTCAAGGCCTTCACGGCCGTCGAGCTGCACTACTTCGCCAAGAAGTACGGCATGACCTACGCCGAGATCCTCACGAAGCTGCGCGACGCGGGCATGGACTCGATCCCGGGCGGCGGCGCCGAGATCTTCGCGGCGCGCGTGCGCAAGAAGATCTGCGACGACAAGTGCACGGGCGACGAGTGGCTCGAGGTGCACCGCACGGCGCACCGGCTCGGCCTGCGCTCGAACTGCACGATGCTGTACGGCACGATCGAGACGCTCGAAGAGCGCGTCGACCACATGCTGCGGCTGCGCGCGCTGCAGGCGGAGACGGGCGGCTTCCAGACCTTCATCCCGCTGGCCTTCCACCCCGACAACAACGCGCTCATGAAGCTGCCCGGACCCACGGGCGTCGAGGACCTGCGCACCTACGCCGTCGCGCGCCTGCTGCTCGACAACATCCCGCACATCAAGGCGTACTGGATCATGCTGGGCGTGAAGACGGCCCAGTCCGCGCTGTGGTTCGGCGCCGACGATCTCGACGGCACCGTGCAGGAAGAAAAGATCTATCACATGGCCGGCGCCGAGACGCCGCAGACCATGAGCCCGAACGAGATCGTGCGCATCATCCAGAACGCCGGCCGTGCGCCCGTCGAGCGCGACACGCTCTACAACGTGATCGCCGAGGGCGACGCGCTCGTCTCCGAGAAGCCCTTCCGGCGCGACGTGCGCCGCCGCGGCCTCAAGGTCGTGTCGTGAGAAAGCTCACGGACAATCAAAAGCTGCGCATCGCCGCCGTCTCGTTCCTGAACGCGCGGCCCATCACGTACGGGCTCGAGCGCGGCCTGGGCGGGGATCGCTTCGAGCTGACGTTCGAGCTGCCGTCGCGCTGCGCCCAGCTGCTGGCCGCGGGCGAGGTCGACGTCGGCCTCATCCCGACGGCGGCGTACGCCGAGTCGCCCGTTCCGCTGCGCGCCGTCCCCGGCATCGCCATCGCGAGCCTCGGTCCCGTGCGCACCGTGCTGCTCGTGAGCGAGCGCCCGTGGGACGAGCTCGAGGAGATCACGCTCGACGGCGCGTCGCGCAGCTCGGCGGCGCTCGTCAAGGTGCTGTGCAAGGAGCGCGGCCTCGCGCCGCGCTTTCGCGAGGTGCCGCACGAGGCGGTGCTCGACGCCGTCGCGGACCGCACGGGCGCGCTCGTCATTGGCGACGCCGGCTTCGGCGCGGCCGAGAAATACCCGCACGTCGTCGATCTCGGTCAGGCCTGG
>DATAZS010000105.1:0-4131 GCA_036271915.1 Polyangia bacterium | reverse complement strand
CGACGACCTCGCCAACGTCGTCGTCGCGCAGCTGCTGTTCCTCGAGTCCGAGGACCCCGACAAGGACGTCATGATGTACATCAACTCGCCGGGCGGCGACGTCCCGGCGGGGCTCGCGATCTACGACACGATGCAGGCGATCCGCGCGCCCGTCGCGACCTTCTGCTTGGGGATGGCGGCGTCGATGGCCAGCGTGCTGCTCGCGGCCGGCGCCAAGGGCAAGCGTCACGCGCTGCCCAACGCGCGCGTCATGATCCACCAGCCGCTCGCGGGCTTCCGTGGCCAGGCCAGCGACATCGCGATCCACGCGCGCGAGATCCTCAAGGCGCGCGACACGCTGAACCAGATCTACGAGCGCCACACGGGCCAGCCCGCCGCCAAGGTCGCGCGCGACACCGAGCGCGACAACTTCATGTCCGCCGACGAGGCGAAGGCCTACGGCATCATCGACACCGTGCTCGTTCACGCCAAAAAGGAAAAGGCCGGCCCGTAGCCCCGGGCCGGCCTTCTGCTGGAACGTGCGGTCGCGGGGTTAGTTGCCCGCGATCTTGTGGTTGGCCATCTGCTCGAGCGCCTTCGCCATGCCCGAGTGATCGTCCTTCGCGCCGCCGTTCGCGGCGGCCATGTTGAAGAGCTGCGCGCAGATCGCCGTCACCGGCAGGCTGAGCGCCATCTCGCGCGCGCCCGTGAGGGCCAGGTTCAGGTCCTTCTGGTGCAGCTCGATGCGGAAGCCGGGCACGAAGTTGCGCTTCACCATGCGCTCGCCGTGCACCTCGAGGATCTTCGAGTTCGCGAAGCCGCCCATGAGCGCCTGACGCACGCGCGCCGGATCGGCGCCCGCCTTCGACGCGAAGAGCAAGGCCTCGCTGACCGCTTCTATCGTCGTCGCGACGATGATCTGGTTCGCGACCTTGCACGTCTGGCCGTCGCCGTTGTTGCCGACGAGCGTGATGTTCTTGCCCATGAGCTCGAAGATCGGCTTCACGGTCTCGAACGCCTTCTCGCTGCCGCCGACCATGATGGTCAGCGTGGCGTTCTTGGCGCCGACCTCGCCGCCCGAGACGGGCGCGTCCAGGTACTCACAGCCGAGCTCGTTGATGCGCTTCGCGAACTTCTTCGTCTCGCCGGGCGAGATCGAGCTCATGTCGACGACGATCTTGCCTTTTCCATTTTGCGACAAACCGGCCGCGACGCCGCTGTCACCGAAGAGGGCCGCCGCGACGTGGGGCGTGTCGGGGACCATCGTGATGATGACGTCGCTCTTCTCGGCGACCTCCTTGCCCGAGTTGCACGCGATCGCGCCCGCGCCCGTGAGCTCCTCGGAGATCGGGCTGATGTCGTAGACGGACAGCGTGTGGCCGCCCTTCAAGAGGTGACCCGCCATGGGCTTGCCCATGATGCCGACGCCGATGAATCCGACCTTGACCTTGCTCATAGCTGACTCTCCTTAGATCCGAAGTTCGTTACGTGAGGTACGGCTTGACCCAACCGAGGCCCGCCTCGGTCTGCGCGGCCGGCTTGTACTCGCAGCCGATCCAGCCCTGGTAGCCCAGCTTGTCGATGTGCTTGAAAAGAAACTCGTAGTTGATCTCGCCCGTGCCCGGCTCGTGGCGGCCCGGGTTGTCGGCCAGCTGCATGTGGGCGATCTTCGCCAGGTTCTTCTCGATGGTCGGCGCGAGATCTCCCTCCATCACCTGCGCGTGATAAATGTCGTACTGCAGCCACAAATTGGAGCTGCCGACGGCCTGGATGATGTCGAGCGCCTGCTGCGTCTTCGTCAGGTAGAAGCCCGGGATGTCGCGCGTGTTGATGGGCTCGATGAGCAGCTTGATGCCTGCGCCTTCTAAACGGCTGGCCGCGAAGCGCAGGTTCTCGACGAACGTCTCGCGAACCTTCTCCGGCGCGACGTCCTTGGGCGTGAGGCCCGCGAGGCAGTTGAGCTGCTTGCAGCCGAGCGCTTTGGCGTACTCGATCGCCTTGCCAACCCCATCTTGAAACTCCCCCGCACGGTCCGGATGCACGGCGTTGCCGCGATCGCCGGCGGCCCAATTGCCGGCGGGGAGGTTGTGCAGGATCTGCGTGAGCTTCGCCGCGTGCAGCTTCTCGGCGACCTGCGCCGCGGGCGCGACGTAGGGGAACAGGTACTCGACGCCCTTGAAGCCGGCCTTGGCGGCGGCGGCGAAGCGGTCGAGGAACTCGACCTCGGTGAACATGAGGGTCAGGTTGGCGCAAAACTTCGGCATCGCGAGCTCCTTGTCAGGACGAACGTCTATTGTTTCTTGAAACGATCGCAGAGGCCCTTGGCGGCCCCGCGCAACAATCCGGTGTCACCTCCGACGGCGACGTAGGTCATCCCCATCTCGAGGTACATCTGCGCGTCCTTCTCGACGGGCGCGAGGATGCCGACGGCCTTGCCGTGCTTCTTGCCGGCTTCGAGGATCTTCATCATGCCGGCCTGGACTTCGGGGTGCGACGGCTGCAGGAAATGCCCCATGCCCGCGGACAGATCCGACGGGCCAATGAAGAGCGCGTCGACGCCCTCGACGGCCGCGATCTTGTCGACGTTCTCGATCGAGCGCGTGCTCTCGATCTGCACGGTGACGCAGATGTCGTCGTTGATGCGGTCGAAGTAGTCCGTCATGTAGCCGAACTTGTTGCTGCGGTGGGCGGTCCCGATGCCGCGCTTGCCCTGCGGCGGATAGCGCGTCGCCGCGACGGCGTTCTTCGCCATCTCCTCGGTCTCGATGAACGGGATGAGAAAGTTGAAGAAGCCGATGTCGAGCAGCCGCTTGATGACGACGGGATCGAACCACTGCGGGCGGACGACGGGCGCCGACTCGCTGTCCTTGAGCGCCTGCAGCTGCGTGATGAACGTCGAGTACTCGTTGGGCGCGTGCTCACCGTCGATGAGCAGCCAGTCGAAGCCGGCGTAGCCAAGGATCTCCGTCGTGATGTTGCTCGCGAGTGAGGCCCAGCAGCCGATGAGCTTCTCGCCGGCGCGGATGCGGCGGCGGAACGAGTTGGGCATCGAGACGTAGGGCATGGTCGTCCTCTAGTTAATCGCGGGTTCGGGGATGGGAGCCGTGCCTTCGAGGAAGTCGAAGTCGCAGCCCTCGTTGGCCTGCTTGATGTGCTGCGAGAACATCTGGCCGTAGCCGCGCGGGAACTGGGGCTTGGGCGGCACCCACGCCGCGCGCCGCTTCGCGAGCTCCTCGTCGGAGATGAGCACGTTGAGCTTTCGCTCGGCGACGTCGAGCTCGATGATGTCGCCCTCTTTGACGAGCGCGAGCGGGCCGCCCACGAACGACTCGGGCGCGACGTGCAGGATGCACGCGCCGTAGCTCGTGCCGCTCATGCGTGAGTCCGAGATGCGCACGACGTCGCGCACGCCCTTCTGCAGCAGCTTCTTCGGCACGGGCAGCTGGCCCCACTCGGGCATGCCCGGACCGCCCTTGGGCCCCGCGTTCCGGAGGATGTAGACCGAGTTCTCGTCCCCCTCGAGGTTCGGATCGTCCATGCGCTTCTTCATCTGCTCGTAGCTGTCGAAGACGACGGCGGGGCCTTTGTGCTTGAGCAGGCGCGCCTCGGCCGCGGGCGGCTTGAGCACGGCGCCGTCGGGCGCGAGGTTGCCGCGCAGCACGACGAGCGCGTCCGACTTCACGAGCGGTGTGTCGCGCGTGTGGATGACGTCGGCGTTGTAAATGGCGGCGTCGGCGATGTTCGCGCCGAGTGTCGCGCCGTTCACGGTGAGCGCGCTCGTGTCGAGCAGATCGCCGAGGGCCTTGAGCAGCGCCGGCAAACCGCCCGCGTAATAAAAGTCCTCCATGAGGTACGTGCCCGCGGGGCGCATGTTGGCGAGCACGGGCACCTTGCGCGCGAGCTCGTCGAAGCGGTCGAGCGTGAGCGGGATGCCCGCGCGGTGGGCCATGGCGAGCAGGTGAATGACGGCGTTCGTAGAGCCCGCGAGCGCGAGCACCGTCGTGATGGCGTTGTCGACGGCGGCCGCCGTCATGATCTGCGACGGCCGCAGATCGTCCCACACCATGTCGACGATGCGGCGGCCCGTCATGGTCGCCATGGCCGAGTGGCGCGAGTCAGGGGCGGGGATCGACGACGCGCCCGGCAGCGTGA
>DATAZS010000104.1:0-1822 GCA_036271915.1 Polyangia bacterium | reverse complement strand
GCGTCGGCGTGCTTGAGGATCGACAGGTACGTCGCGCGCTTGCCGTCGACGCGCACGACGTTGAACTGGTCGGCGTAGGCGTCGTTGACCTTGGCGACGTCGCCCAGCAGCACCTGCGCGCCGCTCACGACCTTGACGGGGATGGCCGCGAAGTCGTCGACGCTGGGCGGGCTCGCGTTCAGCAAGACGTTGTACTCGCGGTTGCCGATGCGCGCGTCGCCCGCGGGCAAGATGACGTTCGACGCCTGCAGCGCGTTGACGACGTCGTTGGGTGATAGGCCGCGCGCCGCGAGCGCGCGCACGTCGATGTCGATGTTGATCTGCCGCTGCTTGCCGCCGAAGGGCGCGGGCGTCGCGAGGCCCGGGATCGTGAAGAGCTTCACGCGGATGAAGTTGAGCCCGTAGTCGAAGATCTTCTCTTCGGGCATCGTCTCGCTGCTGGCCGTAATCTGCGCCACGGGCACGTTCGAGGCGTTGAACTGGATGACGTTGGGCGGCTGCATGCCGGGCGGCGTGATGCGCAGGATCGTCGACGACACCGACGAGATCTGCGCGATGGCCGCGCCGATGTCGGCGCCCGGCTGGAAGTAGATCTTGAGCATGCCGATGCCGGGGATCGACTGTGACTCGATGCGCTCGATGCCGTTGACGGTCGTCGAGTAAGCGCGCTCGCTGATGAGCACCACGCGCCGCTCCATGTCGACGGCGGGGAGGCCGGGGTAGCTCCAGACGACGGCGACGACGGGGATGTCGATCGCGGGGAAGATGTCGACGACCATGCGGGTCATCGACAAGATCCCCATGACGAGCACCAAGATGCACATGACCGCGACCGTGTACGGTCGACGGAGGGCGAGGCGGACTATCCACATGACTGGCGGGCTCTACGATGCTCCGCCGTCGTCATCGGTTCCCTCGGAAAGGGTCCGCGACGACAGGCCGTGCTCCTCGAGCTTGGCGTAGAGGAGCGGACGGCCGATGCCCAGCAGGCGGGCCGCGGCCGACCGGTTGCCCTTGGCGCGCTCGAGGGCCCGCGTGATGTAGCGGCGCT
This sequence comes from Polyangia bacterium, assembly GCA_036271915.1. Classification (GTDB taxonomy): domain Bacteria; phylum Myxococcota_A; class Polyangia; order Fen-1088; family Fen-1088; genus DASZFV01. The sequence continues at coordinate 771 of DATAZS010000104.1, read as the reverse complement.
CGAGGCGCGCCGTCGCCGCGTGCAGCGACAGGTCGTCGTCGAGGGCGGGCTCGGCGTCGGGGCTCGCGCGGCCGATGGGGGCGGGGAGGTTCACGACGTCGATGACCTCGCCGCCCGACATGACGGCGGCCCGCTGCAGCACGTGGAACAGCTCGCGCACGTTGCCGGGCCACGGGTAGGCGATGAGCTCGGCCATGGCCTTGTCGGACACGGCGCGCGCCGGCGTGCCCCGCAGCGCGTGGTTCACGAGCTGCGTGATGTCGCTCTTGCGCGCGCGCAGCGGCGGCAGCTCGATCTCGATGACGGCCAGGCGGTAGTAGAGGTCCTCGCGCAGCGCGACGCCTGGCGCGCCGGGACGCACGGGGCGGTTGGTCGCCGCGAGCAGACGCGCGTTGCTCGACAGCTGTTCGTTGCCGCCGACGCGCTCGTAGCCGCCCTCCTGCACGACGCGCAGGAGCTTCGTCTGCAGGGCCTGATCGAGGTCGCCGATCTCGTCCAGGAAGAGGGTGCCGTCGTTGGCGCTCTCGAAGCGGCCGCTGCGTCTCGCGCTCGCGCCCGTGAACGAGCCGCGCTCGTGGCCGAACAGCTCGCTTTCGATGAGCGCGGGCGGCAGCGCCGCGAGGTTGACGGGCACGAAGGGCTGCTTGGCGCGCGTCGAGTACCGGTGGATCGCGCGCGCGACGAGCTCCTTGCCCGTGCCCGTCTCGCCCGACACCAGCACCGGCGCGTCGCTCGCGGCGGCGCGGCCGATCAGCTTCCAGACGTTGAGCA
>DATAZS010000103.1:0-10474 GCA_036271915.1 Polyangia bacterium | reverse complement strand
GCGCGACCGCGCCTATCGCACGCTGGCGAGCCTGCTGCAAACTGAAAAGCCCTTCAAGGTCAGCACGGTCTTCCCGTCGGCGTCGATGCCCGATCCGAACGACGTCCAGACGGCGCTGCACTTGCGCCCGGAGTTCCGTGCGCTCGAGCAAACCGTGAAGTCTGCGGAGCAGGAGAGCGACGCGCGGGCGTGGCTGTGGGCGCCTTCGCTGTCGGCGTTCGGCAACGCGCGCCTCTTCAACTATGACAACTTCCACCTCGACCGCCACTCGTGGGCCGCGGGCGCGCAGCTCGACTGGCAGCTCTTCGACGGTGGCTCACGGGACGCCGCGCGCCATCAAGCGAACGCGCGCGCGACGGCCGCGCGCGAGCAGTCCGCCGCGTTCTCCGATCGCGTGCGCGACGATCTGGCCAACGGGTCGGCCGATCTGCGAACGAAGCAGCAAGGCGTCGAGGCCGCGCAACAAGCCGTGGCGCTGTCGCAAGAGTCGCTCGACCTCATTCGAACGCAATACACGGCGGGCACGGCTACGCAGCTCGACCTGCTCGAGGCGCAGGACGCGCTGAACGGCGCGAACATCGCGCTCGTACAGGCGCGCTTCGACGTCGCCGCCGCCGACTTGACCTTCCGCTACGCCGCCGGAACGTTCCCGCCCAAGTAGACGTAGCCGCGAGGCGCGTCGGCGTCCGCACGGACGCGCCGCGCCTTGAGCGCGTCGGTGCGCGGGAGGACAATCGGAGGATGCTCATCCCCCGAGGACACTTCGGTCTTCTGTGCGCGTTCATCGCGGCCGTTGCCGGCTGCGGTGGCGGAAGTAATCAGGGCGGCGGAGCCGCAGGCGCGACGGGATCCGTCGACGCAGCGGGATCCGCGGGCAGCACCGACGCGGGAAGCGGCGGGAACGCCGGCGCGGGCACGGCGGGGATTGGCGGCACGGCAGGAGCAGGCGCGGCGGGAAAGACCGGGACCGCCGGTTCGGGCGCCGCGGGCGCGAGCGCCGCGGACGTGCTCGAGGCGGCGCGCCAGGCGTGCGTCGACAAGATCAACGCTTTCCGCGCGACGTTGAACATCGCGGCGCTCACGCGTTGGACAGCCGAGGAGACGTGCGCCGACGGGCAGGCGAAGGCCGACAGCGTGTCGGGCACGGCGCACAGCGCCTTCGGCACGTGCGACGAAGGCGCGCAAGACGAATGCCCCGCGTGGCCCTCCGTCGACTCGATTGCGAGCGGATCATCGAGCTGCCTCGACCAGATGTGGGCGGAAGGCCCCGGCACGGACTACTCGATGCACGGTCACTACATCAACATGTCCAACCCGCAGTACACGAAGGTGGCCTGCGGTTACTCCACGACGTCCAAGGGAAAGGTCTGGGCCGCGCAGGACTTCAAGTAGTCCGCGCGGGCCGCGTCGTCTCGGGTCTCACCGAACGACGTGGATGTTGAAGTTCGGCGACTGCAGGGCGCCGTACAGGCGCACCCACAGGATGACGAACATCTCCTGACCACGCGCCGCTGAGAGATCGCCCAGATCGACGACGTTCTTCCAGCCGAACCAGCCCTTGAGGATCTCCGAGACGCGTCCCTTCGCGCCCGCGTCGTTGCCGCTCAAGAAGGCGTCGTGCTCGCCCTTGATCGACGACGGATCGACCATGAGGGCGCAGTTCATCGTGTTGAGCGCCTTGACGACCTTCGCGTCGGGACAGGCGCGCTGGAGCTGCTCTGCCGTCGAGTCGACGTTGCACACGGACAGCGTCGGCGGCATCCCCTTCGAGAAATCGAGGGGGTTCGACACGTCGACGAGGATCTTCCCAGCGAGGTTCTTCGGACCCGCCGCCTCGATCGCCGCCAGCGATCCGACGCCTGCCGTGCAGTTGAACGCGAGCTCGCCGAAGGCGGCCGCGTCGGCGAAGGTGCCCTGCGAGGCTGTCTCGCCATTGGCCTCGACCCACGTGGTCGCCTTGGCGTTGTCGACCGTGCGCGAGCCCATCTTCACCTCGTGACCCAGGCTGATGAGCTTCGTCCCAATCGTCGTGCCGACCATCCCAGTTCCGAAAATTGCGATTTTCATTGGCGCCTCCGAGCTGCGAATTTAGCAGGGAAGCGCGCACGCGCGCGGGGCAGGCACTAGACTGATGGCATGACGATGCTCGCGGCGATCGGCGTGTCGATGATGTTGGCGACGGCGACGCCGCCGAGCAACGCGAAGCTGCCGCCCGCCGTCGGCAAGGAGATGCAGGACGCGATCGTCGCGCTCAACAAGTCGCTCGGCCTCGAGAGCTGGCCCGCGCACGGCGTGAAGCCGTGCATCGACCGCGGCGGGCAGGGCGTGCTCGCCAAGGACGTCACGCCCGACGACGCGCGCAAGTGCGCGACGGCCGCCGTCGCGAAGGGCATGCCCGAGCTCGGCAAGTCTTACGTGCTCGCCGTGCTCATGGGCGAGATCGGCCCCGTCACGGTCATCGCGCTCGGCACGGGCGACGAGTCCAGCTGGGGCGCGTACTCGTGCGACCCGACGCGCGCGTGCAAGCCGATGAAGATCAACCCCGCGAACAAGTGGGGCAAGCGCCTCGACGAGCGGCGCGCGAAGGCCTGCACCGACGCGACGACGATCTGGCTGCCTGCGGGGCAGAAGTCCTGCGAGGCGAAGTCGCCTTAAGTCGCGTCGAGCGCGGCGGCGAGCTTCTTGGGCGCGACGGCGCGGTAGCTCTCGTCGATCCACGCGCGCAGCAGATCGACCGGTGGCTTCTCCTTCACGGTGAACTCGGCCGTGACCCAGCCGCTCTTGCCCAGGCCGTAGCGCGTCGGCGACGCGAACGGCAGCGTGAGCGCGATCTCGGCCGAGCGCGCGAGCTTCACCGACATCGCGAGACCGCCGTCGCGCACGCCGAAGAACGCGAACACCTTCTTGTTCACCTTCGTCGCGGTCTCGCCCCACGGATGCTCCTCGACGGCGCCGGGGAACGTGAGCGCGAACGCGCGCAGCGCGCTCTCTGCCTTCGTGCCGAGGCCTACCGGCTTGTTCGCCGCGGCCTCCTTCTTGGGCGGCGTCGCTCGCGGGTTCGGTTTCGGCTTCTTCGTCGAAGCAGCGACCACCTTCCGCGCGCGCGCGGCCACGTTCAGCCTACCCAGGCGCGCGCGTTGCGGAACATGCGCATCCACGGGCTGTCCTCGCCCGTCCAGGCACGCGGGTGCCACGACAGCTGCGCGTTGCGGAAGACGCGCTCGGGGTGCGGCATGAGGATTGTGACGCGGCCCTCGGCGGCCGTGAGCGCCGTGATGCCGCCGGGCGAGCCGTTGGGGTTCTCCGGGTAGCGCTCGGTGACGTGACCGTCGTGATCGACGAAGCGCGCCGCGACGTCGCCCGCGCGTACGAGCGCCTCGCGATCGGCGTCTGCCGCGAACTCGGCGCGACCCTCGCCGTGAGAGACGACGATGGGCAGGCGCGAGCCCGCCATGCTCCGGAAGAAGATCGACGGGCCCTCGTCGACGGCGACGAGCGCGAGGCGCGCCTCGAACTGCTCGCTGCGGTTACGCACGAAGCGCGGCCAGTGCTCCGCGCCCGGGATGAGCTCCTTGAGGTTCGACACCATCTGGCAGCCGTTGCAGACGCCCAGCGTGAACGAGTCCGCACGCGCGAAGAACCTTGAGAACGCGTCGCGCGCGCGCGCGTTGAAGAGGATCGACTTCGCCCAGCCCTCGCCCGCGCCGAGCACGTCGCCGTACGAGAAGCCGCCGCACGCGGCGAGGCCGCGGAACGTCGCGAGATCGACCGAGCCCGCGAGCACGTCGGTCATGTGGACGTCGACGGCCTCGAAGCCGGCGCGATCGAACGCCGCCGCCATCTCGACCTGACCGTTCACGCCCTGCTCGCGCAGGATCGCGACGCGCGGCCGCGCGCCGCCGCGCGCGACGGCCGGCGCCTCGGCGAGATCGAACGTCAGGTGGGCCGAGCGCCCGGGATCGCGCGCGTCGTGGCGGCTCGCGTGCTCGTCGTCGGCGCACGCGGCGTCGTCACGCAGGCGCTGGATCGCGTGCGTCGTCTCGGACCACACGCCGCGCAAAAACGTCCGCTCCTCGTCGAGCACGACGCGGCCGTTGGCGCGCACGGTGATGCGCCCGCCGCTCACGGGCGCGCCCACGCGGGTGACGGCGCCGGCGAGACCGTGTCGCGCGAACACCTCGGCGACGCGCGCGACGTCGTCGTCGCGAACCTGAACGACGGCGCCCAGCTCCTCGGAGAAGAGCGCCGCGACGGCGTCGACGTCGGCGCCCAGATCGACGTCGAGGCCCGTGCCTCCCGCGAACGCCATCTCGCCGAGCGTCACGAAGAGGCCGCCGTCGCTGCGATCGTGGTACGCGAGCAGCAGGTCCGCGGCGTTGAGCTCCTGCACGGCCGCGAAGAAGCCCGCGAGGCGCGCCGGATCATCGAGGTCGGGCGGCGCGCTGCCGAGCTGCCCGTAGACCTGCGCGAGGCACGAGCCGCCGAGGCGGTTCTGCCCGGCGCCCAGGTCGACGAGCAGCAGCTCCGTGTCGGTGACGTCGACGTCACCCACGCCGCGCAGCTCCGGCGTGAGCGCGCGACGCACGTCGGTCACGGGCGCGAACGCCGTGATGATGAGCGACAGCGGCGACGTCACGCTCTTCTTCTCGCCGTGCTGCTCCCACGTCGTGCGCATCGACATCGAGTCCTTGCCGACGGGGATCGCGATGCCGAGCGCGGGGCACAGCTCGACGCCCACGGCGCGCACGGCGTCGTACAGGCGCGCGTCCTCGCCCGGGTGACCCGCGGGCGCCATCCAGTTCGCCGACAGCTTGACGTCGCCGAGCTTGGCGATGGGCGCGCTCGCGAGGTTCGTGATGGCCTCGGCGACGGCGAGACGCGCCGACGCCGCCGCGTCGAGCAGCGCGACGGGCGTGCGCTCGCCCATGGCCATGGCCTCGCCAGCGTACACGTCGTACGCCGTCGTCGTGACGCCGGCGTCGGCGACCGGTACCTGCCACGGCCCCACCATCTGGTCACGCGCCGTGTGCCCGCCCACCGTGCGATCGCCGATCGTGATGAGGAACGTCTTGTCGGCGATCGTGGGCAGGCGCAGCAGGCGCAGCGCCGCCTCGCGCACGTCGAGCGACGCCGCGTCGAACGGCGTCGGCTTCGCGTGGCCGCGCTCCGCGCGACGGGTCATCTTGGGAGGCTTGCCCAGCAACACCTGCAGCGGCAGATCGATGGGGCGCTGCTGCAGCAAAGGATCGTCGAGGCGCAGCTGGCCGTCGGCCGTCGCGTGGCCGACGACGGCGTGCGGGCAACGCTCGCGCGCGCAAAGCGCCTGAAACTCGGCGAGCCGCTCGGGCGCGAGCGCGAGCACGTAGCGCTCTTGCGCCTCGTTGCACCAAAGCTCGAGCGGCGACATGCCGGGCTCGTCGCTGGGGACGGCGCGCAAATCGAACGTCGCGCCGCGCCGGCTGTCGTTGACGAGCTCGGGCAGCGCGTTCGACAGCCCGCCCGCGCCGACGTCGTGCACGGAGACGATCGGGTTGGCGGCGCCGAGCTGCCAGCATCGATCGATGACCTCCTGACAGCGTCGCTCCATCTCGGCGTTGTCGCGCTGCACGGACGCGAAATCGAGATCCTCCTGCGACGCGCCCGACGCGAGCGACGACGCCGCGCCGCCGCCGAGGCCGATGAGCATCGCGGGCCCGCCCAGCACGACGACAGGCGCGCCCGCGGGGATCTCGCTCTTCTGCACGTGGTCGGCGCGCACGTTGCCGAGGCCGCCCGCGAGCATGATGGGCTTGTGGTAGCCCCGCACCTCGCGCCCCGCAGGGCCATCCGCCTCGATCTCGAACGTCCTGAAGTAACCGGCGATGTTAGGCCGCCCGAACTCGTTGTTGAACGCGGCGCCGCCGAGCGGTCCCTCGATCATGATGTCGAGCGCGCTCGCGATGCGGTCGGGCTTGCCGTAGTCGCGCTCCCACGCGCGCACGGCGCCCGGCAAGCGCAGGTTCGAGACCGAGAAGCCCGTGAGCCCTGCCTTCGGCTTGCCACCGCGGCCCGTCGCGCCCTCGTCGCGAATCTCGCCGCCCGAGCCGGTCGCCGCGCCCGGGAACGGCGAGATCGCCGTGGGGTGGTTGTGCGTCTCGACCTTCATCAAGATGTGCACGGGCTCGGTGTGCGCGGCGTAGACGCGCGTGCTCGGATCAGCGAAGAAGCGCCCGCCCACGCTGCCCTCGATGACGGCGGCGTTGTCTTTGTACGCGGACAGCACGCCCGCGGGGCTCGCCTCCGTGCTGCGGCGGATCATCTTGAACAGCGACCCCGGCTGCGGCGCGCCGTCGAGCACGAAGTCGGCGTTGAAGATCTTGTGACGGCAGTGCTCGCTGTTGGCCTGCGCGAACATCATGAGCTCGACGTCCGTGGGATCGCGGCCCAGCGTGCGGTACGCGTCGACGAGGTAGTCGATCTCGTCGGGCGCGAGCGCGAGGCCGAGCGCGACGTTGGCGCGCGCGAGCGCGGCGCGCCCGTCAGCGCCGAGCGCGATCGTCGCGAGCGGTCGCGGCGACGCCTTCGCGAACAACCCCGCCGCTTCAAGCGCCGTCGCCAGGATCGACTCGGTCATGCGGTCGTGCAGCGCGCGCCGCAGCCCCGCCTCGTCGGTCACGTCGCCCGTCACGGTGTACCAGGCGCCGCGCTCGATGCGGCGCACGCGCGGCAGGCCGCAGATGCGCGCGATGTCCGTCGCCTTCGACGACCACGGCGAGATCGTCCCGAGCCGCGGCACGACGAGCACGCGGCGCGCGCTCGCGTCCGGCTTGGCGCCCGACGCGGCGCGCGGACCGTAGCGCAGCAGGCGCCCCAGCACCTGTCGCTCGTCGTCCGTGAGCGCGCCGTCGACATCGACGAAGTGCGTGAAGGTGGCGGTGAGGCCCGTGACGCTCGGATTGCGCGCGCGCACGAGCGTCAGGCGCTTTTCCAAGCGAGCGGGCGTAAATACGGCGGCTCCCGCGATTTCCAACATGCGTCGCGGGCCAGCCTGCCGCAGCCGGCCCGCTGATGCAACGACGTTGGTGCATCCTCTCTGCGGCGGCTGCAACCGGCGGTCGCGCTTCGCGCCCGCCGCCTCCGAAAGTTCGTGGTAACACGATCGCTCCTCCTGTCGGCGACGGCGGTGGCGTTCGGGGGAGCGTCATCGTCGGCGCCGCCAGGACTTAAGCGGACGCCGCGCCGGTCGGCTAGAGCTCGGCCAGCGGGCCGTCGGCGTCGCCGACCTTCGTCGTCACGCCCATCGTCGAGATCATGCTGGTCAGCAGGTTCGACACCTTCGTGTGTCCCGTCACGGGGTACATGACGTGCTTGCCGGGCGTGAACGCGCCGCCGCCGTGGCCCGCGAAGATCACGGGCATGTCGTTGTGGTTGTGCTGATTCCCGTCGGAGATCTCGCTCGAGAAGAACACCGACGAGTTGTAGAGCATGTCGTTCGCGCCCTCGGTGACGGACTTCATCTTCGTGAGCAGGTACGCGAGCTGCTGGACCTCCCACGTCCCGATCTGCTGCAGCAGCGCCAGGTTCGCGGGCAGGCTCATGTGGTGCGAGATGTCGTGGTGGCCGCGCGTGATGCCCAGGTTCGAGTAGACGCGGTTGCTCGCGGCGTTGCCGATCATGAACGAGATGATGCGCGTGGCGTCGCACTGCATGGCGAGCACCATGAGGTCGCTCATCGTCTTGACCTGCGTCGGATAGTCGGCGGCCTGATCGGGCGGCGCCGTCGCCGGCTCCGTGCACTGCGACGTGGTCGTCGTCGACATGATCTCGCGCTCGACCTCGCGCACGCCCGTGAGGTACTCGTCGAGCTTCGCCTTGTCGGTCTGCGCGAGCTTGAGCTGCAAGCTCGTCGCGTCGCCCATGGCGGCGTCGAGGACGCTCTTCTGGTACGCGAGGCGCTTCGCGCGCTCGGCCGCCGTCGACGTCGGGTCGAAGCCCGCGAAGATCTGGTTGAACACCTGCGCGGCGCTCGTGAGCTTCGGCAGCGGCGTCATGGCGTCGGCCCACGAGACGTTGCGCGCGTAGGCGCAGCTGTAGCCGCTGTCGCAGTCGCCCGCCGTGCCGCCGGCGTCGATGCCGATCTGCAGCGACGGCAGGCGCGTCGCCGTGCCGACCTTCTGCGCGGCGAGCTGATCGGCCGACGGCGCGAGCATGATCTGCGACGCCGACTTGAACGGGTGCTCGCACGTGATGAACGCGCCCGTGCCCGACGCGTGATCGCCGGGGCCGTCCGGCTTCGCGAGCGCGTTCTCGAGCCCCGTGACGAACGTAAAGTCGCTCTTGAGCGGCGCGAGCGACTGCAGCATCGACGTCAGCGTGTAGCTCGTGCCCGTGTCGACGGGCCAGAAGTCATTGCGCGTGCTGCCGTTGATGCCGCACGGCACGTAGTAGAAGAGGATGCGCTTGGGCGCCGTCACGGCCTGCGCGCGCGCGCCGCGCGGCACGAGCGACTCGAGGAACGGCAAGCCGATCGCGACGGCGGCGCCGCCGCCCAAGAACATCCGGCGCGAGATCGATCGACGCTGGTTCATTGCGCACCTCCCGTCGCGGGCTCGCCGCGTCTTTGCGTGAAGGTGTCGCCCGTCACGATGTCGGTCACGAGCTTCGCCATCGGGTAGCCCGCCGCGCGGAACGCGTCGGAGTCCGTCTGCAGCGTCGCGGGATCCATGTGGTTCGGCGTCGTCTGCGGCGCGCGCCCGAGCGCGTACGTGTACAGCTTCTGCGCGATGCAGCTCGCGAAGCCCGGGTCCTTCGCGACGATGCCCTCGAGCTCGAGGGCGCCGTTGAACGAGCGCCCGTCGGGCAGCGTGCCCGACGAATCGACGGGCAGCGTGCCGTCCATCGTGCGGTATTGACCGATGGGATCGAAGTTCTCGAGGCCGAAGCCCAGCGGATCCATGACGACGTGACACACGGCGCACGGGTTCATGTGATGGACGGTGAGGCGGTCGCGCAGCGTCTGCGCGGGCGCCCCCGCCGCGGGCGGCGCGAGCTGCGCCATGGCGGCGTTGGGCGGCGGCGCGATCGTCTGACACATGAGTTGCTCGAGGATCCACTTGCCGCGCAGCACGGGCGAGTTCGACGTCGGGTGCGAGTTCACCGTGAGGAACGAGGCCTGCGTGAGGAAGCCTCCCCGGTGCGTCGAGGGATCGAGCGTGACCTTCTGCATGGCCGACCCCGTGATCGGGGGCAGCCCGTAGTGCTGCGCGAGGCGATCGTTCGCGTACGTGTAGCTCGCGAGCAGCAGCTGGTCAGCCGGAACGCCTTTGAAGATGATGTCCTGGAACATCAATGTCGTCTCCTGCTTCATGGCGTCGCGCAGCGGCTGATCGAACTTCGGGAACATCGTGGGATCGGGCGACGCGTCGTCGACGAGGCGCGTGTACAGCCACTGACCCGCGAAGTTGTCGACGAGCGCGCTCGCCTTCGGATCGGCGAGCATGCGCGTGACCTGCGCCGCGAGCTGCGTCTTGTCGGTGAGCGTGCCCGCGTCGGCCGCCGCCGCGAGCGCCGCGTCCGGCATCGAGCTCCACAGAAAGTACGACAGTCGCGTCGCGAGCTCGTAGTTGGTGAGCGGGTGCGGCGTGAGCGACGTCGGGTTCGGATCGAGCTCGACGCGATAGATGAAGTTCGGCGACACGAGCATCGCCTGCAGCGCGAGGTTCAGGCCCTGCTCCCACTTGTCGCCGTTCGTCCGCGCGACGCCTACGACGGTCATGAGCGTGCCGATCTCGGCGTCGGTGACGGGCCTGCGCCACGCGCTGCGGCCGAAGGTGCGCAGGATCGAGCGCACGCACGGGTCACCCATCGCCTCGACGTCACACGTGAGCAGCTTCGCGCGCTCGGCGCCCGTCGTCGCGAGCGCCTCCGTGACGAGCGCCTCGGCCGCGGTCTGGTACAGCTGCAGGTGCACGGGCGAGAGCGTGAGCACGTCGGCGACGTTGTCGAAGCCGAGGCCGAGATCGTCGGGCGGAAACTGGTCCGCGGGCCGCGTCGTCGTGCCCAGCAGATCGTGCACGGTGTTGTTGTACTCGGTCCGGTTGAGGCGATGGATCGTGACGCGCCCTGGATCGGTGCCGCGCGCCTCGACCATTGTGCCCGCGGCGCCGCTCGCGCCCGCGCCGCCGACGGCGCCCGCGGCGCCCGACACGCTTCCCGGCGCCGACGCGCCAGGTTGCGAGATTCGGCCCGTGCACGCGCCCGACAGAGCGGCCACGGACAACAAAATCATGTGGGTCGAGATCCTCGTCATGGATGCTCCGTTCACCGAGGCGGCCCGTGAAGGCCGAGCGCAGCGGGACCTTTATCTTGCTCCCGAACAAAGACGTGGGAGAGCTTTTTTCCAGGCGCAAAGTGGACGCGCAGATCCTACATCGACGCCATTGCGGCGCGCCGCGGCTTCCCGCCGTCAGCGCCGGGGCAGCGTTTGCAGCAGGCG
>DATAZS010000102.1:0-3934 GCA_036271915.1 Polyangia bacterium | reverse complement strand
GAGGAGCGCTTCACGCGCGATCCCGCGCTGCCCACGCTCGCGGCGCTGCGCATCGGCGAACAGCCCGTGTGGGATCCCGCCGAATGGTCCGCGACGGTGCGCGCGACGAGCAGCCTGCGCGAGCAGCTGCGCCGCGCGCGCGCAAAAGGCGTCACCGTGCGCGCACTCCCGCCCTCCGAGCTCGTCGACGCGGGCGGCGCCACGCGGCGCGCGGTCGACGCGCTCATCGCGCGCTGGTCGGCGACGCACCCCATGCCGCCCATGGGCTTCCTCGTCGAGGTGCACGCCTACGAACATCTCGACGAGCGGCGCTGCTTCGTCGCCGAGCGTGACGGGCGCGTCGTCGGCTTCCTCGCGGCCGTGCCCGTCTACGCGCGCGCGGGCTGGCTCTTCGAGGATCTCCTGCGCGATCCCGCGGCGCCCAACGGCACGGCCGAGCTGCTCGTCGAGGCCGCCATGACGGCCGCCGCCGCCGAGGGCAGCCGCTACGTGACGCTCGGCCTCGTGCCGCTCGCGGGGCCGCTGCCCGCGTGGCTGCGCCTCGCGCGACGCTCGGGCGGCGGCCTCTACGACTTCAAGGGCCTGCGCGCGTTCAAGTCGAAGCTGCGCCCCGCGTCCTGGGTCTCGATCTATCTGTCGTACCCCGCGCGCCAGGGCGTGGCGCGCTCCGTGCTCGACGTGCTCACCGCCTTCGCGCGCGGCGGCCTGCTGCGCTTCGGCGTCGCGACGCTCGCGCGTGCGCCCGCCGTGCTCGTGCAGCTGCTCGCGCTCCTGCTCGTGCCGTGGACGGCGCTGCTCGCGCGCGCCGACACGGCGCGCTGGTTCCCGTCGCGCGGCGTGCAGGCCGGCTGGGTGCTGTTCGATCTCGCGCTCGCGGCCGCGCTCGTGCGCCTCGGTCGCCGGTGGCGCGCGGGCCTCGACGTCGCGCTCGCCGCGCTCGTTTCGGTCGACGCCGCGCTCACGGCGTTCGAGGTCGCGTGGGTCAACCTGCGCCGCGGACCACCCACGCTGGGCGACGCCGCCGTGTGGCTCGTCGCGATCGCGGGCCCCACGCTGGCGTCCGTCGCCATGTGGCGCGGCGTCGCGAAGGATCTCCGCCGACGCCGCGCGCGCTGACGCTCAGCCGCCGCCGTTCGTGCGCGAATACACGCGGATGTAGTCGACGAGCATCGTCTGCGGGAACACCGTGCCGTCGGGCGGCCCGGGGAACGTGCCGCCCACGGCGACGTTCAGCAAGATGAAGAACGGGTGATCGTAGACCCACTTCGCGTTCGCGCCCGCGTCGGCGGGGATGTCGGCGGGCGTATGCGTCTCGAAGAGGTTGTCGTCGACGTAGAAGCGGACGACGCCCGTCTCCCACTCGACGGCGAAGGTGTGGAAGTCGTCGGAGAGCGACGGACCGCCGTCGACGTGGGGCATGACGTACGTGCCCGTGAGCGGGTGCATGCCCGAGTAGCCGGGCCCGTGCAGGCTGCCGCCGTTGTTGTAGGGCCGCGTGCCGCGCACCTCCATGATGTCGATCTCGCCGCACTGGGGCCAGTTGTTGCCGTTGTAGTCGTCACCCAGCATCCAGAACGCGGGCCACATGCCGTTGCCCGTGACGACCTTGACGCGGATCTCGAAGCGGCCGTACGCCTGCTGGAATTTGCTCTGCGTCTTGAGGCGCGCCGACGTGAAGCCGCCATGCGCGTCCTTGATGGCGACGATCTGTAGATTTCCGTTGCCGTCCATCGACGCGTTCGCGGCGTTGTTCGTGTAGACCTGCAGCTGGCTCACGCCCCAGCCGCCGCCGCCGATGTCGTAGCCCCAGTTCGTCGGATCGGGCTTCGCGCCCGTCGCGCCGTTGAACTCGTCGCTCCACGTGAGCGTCCAGCCCGCGAGCGGATTGCCGTCGGGCGCGTCCGCGTCCGTCACGACGGCGCCCGCGTCCATCGCGTCGCCGGCCGAGCCCGTCGCGCTGCCAGCCGAGCCAGCCGTGCCGCCAGCTGCCGCGCCGGCCGAGCCCGTCGTCGACGCGCCCGCGGAGCCCGAGCCGGCGGAGCCCGTGGCGCCCGCGCTGCCCGCCGTCGCGCCCGCCGAGCCGGTCGCGCCGGCCGTGCCCGTCGGGTTGGTGTGCGGCGTGTTGTTGAAGCAAGCGAGCGAGCTCGCGGAAAGAAGCGAAGCGGCAAGAAAGGCGGATCGACGTTTCATGGTCCTCCTTGAGACGCGCCGGCGGCCTGTTCGGCTCGCGGCTGCGACGGGTCCGAACATTATACCAATCTCGCCTTGAACGGCCGGGATCCGCCCCGACGCGGCGCGGATCTCGGCCGCGCGTCGACGCGAAGGGCGCGCGCGACGCGGCCAACGCCCGGTCCGGCCCTTGCTCAGGCGTCTGCCGCCCCACGACGGGGCCAAGGAGGATTCGAGATGATGAAGTCGAGCAGGTCAGTATTGGCGGCGGTGTTGTGTCTGGGCGTCGGCGCGTGCGACGGCGTGCACGAGACACCGCCCGCGACGGCGTCCGCGACGCCCGAGGAGGCGCAGCCGATCATCGGCGGCGAGACCGACACGGGCGATCCGAGCGTCGTCGCCGTCTACGCGCAGCAGGTGGGGGCGACGTCGGGGTTCCTGTGCACGGGCTCGGTGATCGCGCCCACCGTCGTGCTCACGGCGGCGCACTGCGTGTCGGCGTCCGAGACGGGCGCGAACGCGCGCTTCGTCGTGCTCACGGCGAGCAACATCAACCGCCCGGGCGGCCAGCAGCTCGCCGTCAAGGAGGTGCACGCAAACCCGCGCTGGAGCGCCAAGAATCTGCAGAACGGCCACGACCAGGGCATTGTCATCCTCGCGCAGCCCACGACGCTCGCGCCGCTGCCCTTCAACGCGCACGCGCTCGCGGCGTCGTCGACGGGTGCGTCGCTGCGCATCGTCGGCTACGGCCTCGACGACGGCGTCGACCAAACGGGCGCGGGCGTCAAGCGCCAGGCCCTCACGAAGCTCGGCTCCGTCGAGGACACGCTCATCGAGGTGGGCAACAGCCAGAAGGGAACGTGCAACGGCGACTCGGGCGGCCCGGCGTTCATGAAGCTGGGCGGCGTCGAGACCATCGTCGGCACGACGTCGTACGGTGACGAGACCTGCAGCGACGGTGGCTACGACGCGCGCGTCGACACGGACCTCGACTTCATCCAGCCGTTCCTCGACGGCGCGAGCTGCACGCCCGCGTGCTCGGGCCGCGCGTGCGGCAGCGACGGGTGCGGCGGCACGTGCGGAATGTGCGACGACGGCAGCGCGTGCTCGGACGCGGGCAAGTGCGTCGCGTCGGCGAGCGCCTGCGACGGCAGCGGCGCCGAGCAGGAGCCCAACGACTCGGCGCTCGAGGCCAACGCGCTGTGCGCGGGCGGCATCAAGGGCAAGCTCGCGTCGCCCACGGATCAGGACTGGTTCAGCTTCACGGTCGCGGCGGACGCGACGTACGACGCGAAGCTGGCGGGCGGCCCCTCGGGCGCGACGCTGCGCGTGTACAAGCTGGGGTCGACGGGCCACCTGTCGTTCATTGGCGATGGCGCGGGCGCGAGCCCCGAGGTGTCGCGCCACACGGACGACGGCGGCACGTACGTGGCGCGCGTCACCGGGGGCGCGCAGTCGAGCGCGACCTACACATTGACCGCGACGACGACGCCCGGATCGTGAGCACGGCCCCGCCGCGCGACGAACCTCGCGCGGCGGGATTTTCGCCGAGGATCATGTTTCGAGCGCGTCAGGAGCGCGTCCGCGATCGGTAAACTCGGCGCGCGCGGGGGGCGTGTCAACGGGACGTTAACGGCGCGTCGTCGATCGCGACGAGCTGTTTTAACGGCGTTCATAGACGAGCGAAACGCTCGTGAAATCGGCGGCGCGCTATTTGATGGTGCATGAGCACACGTCAAAACGATCTGGCCGGTCTCACGATCGC
>DATAZS010000101.1:0-2583 GCA_036271915.1 Polyangia bacterium | reverse complement strand
GTACGCCAGGAACTTCGCGAAGCCCTTCTTCGTGAGCACCTTCGTGATCGCCGCCGTCAGCGTCGTCTTCCCGTGGTCGACGTGCCCGATCGTCCCGATGTTCAGGTGCGGCTTATTTCGAACGAATTTTTCTTTGGCCATGGGTCAGGCTCCTGGGCTTCTTTTCAAGAACTCGCGCATGCGTTCATCGAATGCGCGCTAGCGCATTCGTTCTAAGACGGTCTCTCTAACATGAGCGGGCACCGGCGCGTATCGCGAAAACTGCATCGTGTACGTCGCGCGCCCTTGGGTCATGGATCGGACATCCGTGGAATAGCCGAACATGGTGGCCAGCGGCACCTCGGCAGCGATCGCCTGGGCCGACCCGCGGGACTCCATGCCGGACACGCGGCCACGTCGGGCTGCCAGGTTGCCCATGACCTCGCCCATGAAGTCGTCGGGCGTCAAAACCTCGACGTTCATGACGGGCTCGAGCAGCACGGGCGTCGCTTCGCGCGCCGCGGCCTGCGCGCCCATCGAGCCGGCGATCTGGAACGCCATCTCGCTCGAGTCGAGCTCGTGGTAGCTGCCGCCCGTGAGCTTCACTTCGACGTCGATCACGGGGTAGCCCGCCATGATGCCGCGAGCGAGTGACTCACGGACGCCACGCTCGACGGCCGGAACGAACTCGCGCGGGATGCTGCCGGCCACCGTGTGGTCTTCGAAGATGATGCCGCGGCCCAGGGCGGGCTCGACGTGCAGGACGACGTGGCCGTACTGGCCGCGTCCGCCCGCCTGGCGAATGAACTTGCCCTCGGCGTCGGCGCCGTGGCTGATCGTCTCGCGGTACGACACCTGCGGACGGCCCACGTAGGCCTCGACCTTGAACTCGCGCACGAGGCGGTCGACGATGATCTCGAGGTGCAGCTCGCCCATCCCCGAGATGAGCGTCTGCCCCGTCTCGGAGTCCGTGCGCACGCGAAACGACGGATCCTCCATGGCAAGCTTCTGCAGCGCCATGGTGAGCTTGTCCTGGTTCGCCTGCGTCTTCGGCTCGATCGCGATCGAGATCACCGGCTCGGGGAACTCCATGAGCTCGAGCACGACCGGGGCCTTCGCGTCGGACAGCGTGTCGCCCGTCGCCGTGACGCGCAGGCCGGCCGCCGCGGCGATGTTGCCGCAGGTGACCTCTTTGACGTCTTCACGCTTGTTGGCGTGCATCTGCAAAAGGCGGCCGATGCGCTCGCGCTTGCCCTTCGTCGCGTTGTAGACCGTCTCGCCGACGGCGAGCTTGCCCGAGTACACGCGAAAGTACGTCAGCGTGCCCACGAACGGGTCGTTCATGATCTTGAACGCGAGCGCCGAGAACGGCTCGTCCTCGGACGCGAGACGAGAGGTCTCGGCGCCGTCGGCGTCGAGACCTTTGACGGCCGGAACGTCGAGCGGCGACGGCAAGAAATCGACGACGGCGTCGAGCAGTGGCTGCACGCCCTTGTTCTTGAACGCCGCGCCGACGAGCACGGGCACGGCGCGTCCCGCGACCGTCGCGCGGCGGAGCGCCGCGCGCAGCGTCGCCTCGGGGATCTCTCGGCCGCCGTCCTCGCTCGCGAGAAACAGGCTCGCGACCTCGTCGTCGAGATCGGCGATGGCTTCGACCATTTCGGCGCGCGCCACGATCGCGCGTTCACGCAACTCGGCGGAAATCTCGGCAACGGGCGTCGTCGTGATCGCCGCGCCCATCGTGTCGTCTTCCCACTCGACGAAGGTCATCGCGAGCAGATCGACGACGCCCGAGAACTGGTCCTCGAGGCCGTTCGGGATCTGAATCAAGACGGGCGAGGCCTTGAGCCGCTCGCGCATCTGCTGAACGCAACGATCGGGGTTCGCACCCACGCGATCGATCTTGTTGATGAACGCGATGCGCGGCACGCGGTACTTGTCGGCCTGGCGCCACACCGTCTCGGACTGCGGCTCGACGCCGCCCACGGCGCAGAAAACGGCGACGGCGCCGTCGAGCACGCGCAGGCTACGCTCGACCTCGATCGTGAAGTCGACGTGCCCCGGCGTGTCGATGATGTTCACGCGGTGCTCACGCCAGAAGCAGGTCGTCGAAGCGGCGGTGATCGTGATGCCGCGCTCCTGCTCCTGCTCCATCCAGTCCATCTGCGTCGTGCCCTCGTGAACCTCGCCCATCTTGCGCGAGGTGCCCGTGTAGTAGAGGACGCGCTCGGTGGTCGTGGTTTTCCCCGCATCGATGTGCGCCATGATCCCGATGTTTCGGGTCTGGGAGATGGGGAATGAGCGAGCCACGACTACCGAGTGCCTTTCTGACGCGCAGTCGATCCTGATCTCGGGCAACGCCCGAGACGAGACCGACAGGTCCGTCGTTGTGATGCTAGTCGGGCAGGAGTGTCGGCGCTCCGACTCGGTCTTGGCGGTGGTCCCAGGCTGGAAGGAAGCGCCGATGCTCTCGGCCTTTCCTTTCAGGCTGGCGACCTTTGCCCTGATCGTCCTGCCCTATTTTCGATCCGGAACGTTGTTTCTGAAGCTCTCCTAAATGAACCGACTACCAGCGATAGTGCGCGAAGGCTTTGTTGGCCTCCG
>DATAZS010000100.1:0-26567 GCA_036271915.1 Polyangia bacterium | reverse complement strand
CGACGACTTCGGCAACCAGGCGTGCGTCGCCGGCGTCTGTGGCGCCTGCGCGACGAACGCCGACTGCTGCGCGCCGCTCACGTGCGCCGCGGGCGCGTGCGTCGCGGCCGCGCCGTAGCCGAAACGTCGCTGGCGAAACGCGCCGATCGCCGCTAGCGTCGGCGCATGATCGCCAAAATCGTCCTCGCGTTGGTTTTATCGAAAGCCGCGGCCTCTGCGCCGCCGCCGCCCGTTCCGGCGGCGATCCGGGTGCCCGAGGGCGCGAAGCTCGCGCACCGCTTCCACGCGAAGGGCGCGCAGGTGTACGCGTGCGCCGCGCCCGCGCCGGGCGGCACCGCGACGTTCGCGTGGACGCTCAAGCGGCCCGACGCCACGTTGTTCGACGCCGCCGGCGCCAAGGTCGGCACGCACGGCGCCGGGCCGACCTGGACGGCGATCGACGGCAGCGCCGTCGTCGGCCAGAAGGTCGCGCAGGTCGACGCGCCCGTCCCGGCCGCCGTGCCGTGGCTGCTGCTCCGCGCGACGTCGACGACGGGCCACGGCCTCTTCTCCGCCGTCACCTTCGTCCAGCGCATCGACACGACGAACGGCAACGCCCCCGTGAAGGGCTGCGCCGCGAAGACCGTCGGCACGGAGACGCGCGTCGACTACAGCGCCGACTACCTCTTCTTCGAGAAGGACGCCGCCGCGAAATAGACTACGCGCCAGCGTGAACGAGAACGTCGCGCCGCGATCGACGGCGGCCTCGGCCGAGATCGAGCCGCCGTGGCGCTGCACGATCCGCTGCACCGTCGCGAGGCCGATGCCCGAGCCCTCGAACTCCCGCGGCGTGTGCAGGCGCTGAAACGCGCCGAACAGCTTCGAGGACGCGGCCCATGAGGCCCTCGCCGGGCGCCACGGCGCCGATCATCGTCGCGAGCTCGAGGCAGCCGCACCGGATCGCCGACGTCCTCGGCGAACGCGCGCGACGCCTCGTAGAGGACGCGCATGCGCTCGAGGTGGCGCCGCAACTCGTCCGTCGCGGGCACGTCGGCGGGAAGCACGCGTCGAGGGCAATCCACGCGCGCGCGTCCAACAAATCGGGAATGACGTGCGCTAGTGTTCCGACTCGATGCCTCGTCGCTCGCTGCTCGCGCTGCTGCTGCTCGCCTCGGCCTGTCGCGGCTCGAGCGCGGCGCCGCCGCACACGGCGCGCGTCATCCAGATCGACATCGACGATCACGGCCTCGCCGGGCTGTGGATGGCGAACGCGCCCAACCTCATGGGCCTCATCCAGCGCGGCACGCTCGCGTATTCGCGCGTCGTCATCCCGACCCACAGCAACCAGAACAACATGGCGCTGCTCACGGGGCAGTACCCCGACGGCGACGACGTCCCGGCGAACTCGTGGCTCGCGCGCGACGGCGGCTTCTTCCCGCCCGTGAACCTGCCCGGCATCTCTTCGGGCAACTACCTGCTCTACGATCAAAACCCGCTGCTCGTGCGCGGCGACAGCGTGTACCGCGCCGTCCACCGCGCGGGCCTGCGCTCGGCGTACTTCGGCGAGCTGCCCCCCTTCGAGGCCGGCGCCGACGAGGTCCACCTCACGATCGTCGGCACGCCGGTCCTGTCGACGACGCTCACGGCCGACCTCGCGTCGCAGCTGCTCACGGGCCCCCTGCACTATCCGCCCGACGTCGCCGCGCGCTACCACCTGGACGGCCCAGGCACGGCCGGCGAGGACGTGGTGCACTTCACGATCCACGACGCCGCGACGTTCCTGCGCAACGTGCCGTCGAAGGCCGCGATCCCCGACTACATGTTCGTGTGGGACTTCCTCGCGCTCGACGACGATCCGACGAGCGTCTCGGGCGCGAGCGGCCCCGACATCATCAAGTCGGTCGAGCAATACGACGCCGCCATCGGCGATCTGCTGTCGGCGCTCACGGAGCTCGGCGTCCTCGACGAGACCAACATCGTCTTCACGCTCGACCACGGCAAGGTCGACACGCACAACCAGGTCGCGCTCGGCACGACGGGCACGACGGCGACGCGGACCGCCGACGGACAGCTCGGCGCGCTCGTCACGACGAAAGGCGCCGCGCTCGGGATCGCGCCGACCGACTACGCGATCCTCAACGAGGACGGCGACGCGCAGATCTACGCCGCCGTCGCGGGCGCAGGGACCGCGTCGGGCGCGGCGCGCCAGCAGCAGGTCACGCAGGCGCTGCTCTCGCTCATTCAGAGCGGCGCCATCGAGGGCCTCGACGTCACGCGAACGATGACGGCCGACGGCGCCATGGGGACGCGCCGGTTCCACGACTTCCGCGCGTCGGGCCCGTACCAGCCCGACATCATGGTGTTCCCCGTCGACGACTGGACGCTGAACCAGGTCGACGCGACGAACACGGCGCCCGGCCCGTTCCAGCAGCACGGCGGCCTGCCCTACGGCCGGCACGGCGGCTTCTCCGTCGACGAGCTCTACGTGCCGCTCATCATGGCGGGGCCCGCGTTCAAGCAGGGCGTGCTCATCCCCCACCCCGTCGTGCACCCCGAGGTCGGACCGACGGCCATGCAAGCGCTCGCGGGACCTCAGCTGCGCACGAGCGCGCGCGGCGCCGTCGCCGAGGCGTTCGTCGGCGATCCGGGCGAGGCGATCCCGCTGCCCACGCCGCTGTCGAGCACGCGCCAGCTCGCGCTCGACGCGGCGGGCTTCGGCGCCGCCGCCACGCTCGTCGGGCCCGCCGCGGCCTCGGCCGTCATCATCGACGTCGCGGGGCTGTACGACGAAGAGGCCTTCGTCGATCCCGCGCTCGCGGCGGCGGCGGCGCCCCTGCGCGCGCTCGCGGCGACGGGGACGCGCTTCGAGGACGTGTGGACGCGCAGCCGCGACTGGCCCGTCACCGAGTACCAGATGCTCACGGGCGGCTACCCGATCCAAAGCCCGTGGATCGCGATGGCCGACGACGATCCCGCGCAGACGATCCTGCCCGGCCCCGGCCTGCTCGCCATGCCGCCGCCCGGCGGGCGCGTCGCGAGCCAGACCGGCTACGCGATCTGGCGAACGCGGCAGCCCTTCGCCGACGAAACCATCCTGGCCGTCGCGCGCGCCGCGGGCTTCACGACGACGCTCATCGGCCAGCCCGACGCGCACGCGTTCCACATCCCAGCGGGCGACATCGACGTCACGGCGATCGCCGGCGTGGCGGACGCAGCGGCCACCGTCGGCACCGTGCTGGCCGCCCACGCACGGGCGCTCGTCGTCGTCGCGCTCGGCGGCGCGCGCACGTCCGACCGCCATTCGACGGCCGCGCGCACCGAGCTCGCGTCGCTCTCGGCCGCCGTCCGCGACATCGCGCGGGTCGCCGGCTCCGCGCTCGTCGTCGTCACGAGCCGGGGTGGCACGCCGATCGACGACGACGCCTCGGACTTCTACGGGCCTGGCAGCTCGCGCCACGTTCCAATGCTCGTCATCGGCCCCAACGTCCGCGCGGGCATCGTCTCGGGCCAGCCCGGCACGCCCGCCGACGTCCCGGCGACGGTGCTCTTCGGCCTGGGCCTGGCCTCGAAGGTCGACCTCGCCGACGGCACGCAGCCCGTCTCCGCGTCGGGCGCGCTCGTGCCGAGCAGCGCGTTCGAAGGCCACGCGCTCCTGCGGGCCTTCGACGTCACGACCATGACGGCGGCCCCTCAGTAACCCGCGCGCAATTTGCTCAGCGCGGGCGCGGGCGCGGGCGCCAAGTTTGGGCTCTGGGCGCCGTGCCGTAAGATGACCTTTGGAATGCCGCCCTCCGCAGACGCGCGTCCCGACTCGGCCGGGGCCTCTCTCGAAGAGTCGCGACGTCGGCTCCTCGACGTCGTTTGCCGGTTGGGCGCCCTCGTTGCGTTGCCTGTTTGCGCGCTCGAGATTTCGGTCAACGTCCACGTCGGTCGTTGGGACTTGATTGCGCTCAACGTCGTCGTGGGGGCGCCGCTCGTCGCGCTCGGCCTCGCGCGCCGCATGCCGTACCTCGCGCGGGCGCGCGCTTTGTGCGGCGTCATCGCCATCGCCGCCATGGCGACGTGGGGGCTCGCGGGCTTCGTCCTCGACGCCGCGGCGCTCCACCTGCTCTCCATCTTGCTCGCGGCCCTGCTCCTCGGTAGGCGCGCCGCCGTGCTCATGCTGCTCGCCGAATCGGCGGCGCTCGCGGGCGCGGCCGTCGGTCACCTCAACCATCTGCTCCCGACCGATCCGCAGATCGAGGCGGCCGGTCACTCGGCGCAGAATTGGATCACGGGCGGCGTCCTGCTCACGGCGGCCGCCGTCATGCTGGGCATGGGGCTCACGATCATCCTCGGCGACGTCGAGCGCGCGCGGCGCGAGGCCGTCACGCTCGTCGAGCGGCTCGCCCGCGAGAGCGAGGCCCGCCTCCTCGAGATCCGCCGGCGCGAAGAGACGCAGCGCCAGCTCGTCGCGGCGCAGCGGCGCGACGCCCTCGCGATGTTCGCGGGCGGCCTCGCGCACGACTTCAACAACCTGCTCACCGTCGTCTACGCCGCCTTCGAGCAGGCGCAGCAAGAGGTGCGCCCCGACGGCCTCGCCGCCGAGGCGCTCGCCGTGGGCCGCTCGGCCGCCGACAGCACGGCGTCGCTCACGCGTCAGCTCCTCGCCTATAGCCGAGGCGATCCACATGGCAAGGTCGCGACCGACCTCGGGCCGCTCGTGCGCGCGACGACCGGGATCGTTCGCCGCCTCATGCCCTCGAACGTCGAGGTGCGCGCGCAGGCGCCGCACGCGCTGCCGCTCGTCCTGTGCTCACCCGCGCAGATCCAGCAGGTGCTGCTCAACCTCGCCATCAACGCGCGCGACGCCATGCCCGAAGGCGGCCTCGTCACGATCACGGCGAGCGCCGACGAAGACGCTGTCGAGCTGCGCGTCAACGACATGGGCACGGGCATCGATCCCGCGATCGCCGAGCGCATCTTCGAGCCGCTGTTCTCGACGAAGGAGGCGGGCAAGGGCACGGGGCTCGGCCTGTCCGTCGTCGCGACGGTCGTCAGCGATCACGGCGGCACGATCGCCGTGCGCAGCACCCCCGGCGAGGGCGCGACGTTCGAGGTGCGGCTGCCGCGTGCGCCCGTCGCCGCCGCGCCCGCCGACGCGACGTCCCCGCGCGAGCGCCGCCCGGGCGCGCGGCGCGTGCTCATCGTCGACGACGACGAGGCCATCCGAAAGGTCGCGGCGCGGGTCCTGAGCGCGCGCGGCTGCGACGTCGAGGTGGCCGCGTCGGGCGAGGAGGGTCTCCGCGTGCTGGCCGCGAGCGGCGCGCCCGATCTGATCGTGACCGACCTGTCGATGCCCGGGACGTCGGGGGCGACCTTCGCGCGCGGCGCGCTCGCGGCGCACGCCGACGTGCGCGTGCTCGTCGTCACGGGGTACGTCGACGAGGACCTCGACGATCTCATCGCGACGGGCCGCGCGCAGATCCTGGCGAAGCCCTTCACGGCCCAAACGCTCGGCGCGGCCGTCGACGCGCTCGCGGCCGACGACGTGCCCCCTGGCGCGCGCGCGATCCAGTCCTAAAATCGACCCATGAAGTACCTCGCTTTTGCGGCTTTGATTGGCGCCTTTTGCTCGCTCGGCTGCGACGAGCCCTATGACGGCGGCGGCTACGCGCCGCGCGGTCACGGACAGCGCTCGTTCTGCGAGCAGTTCACGACCTGCGGCACCTGCACGCCCGTGCTCGGCTGCGGGTGGTGCCAGGCCGGCAGCAAGGGCCTGTGCGCCGCGGATCCCAACGTATGCGAGGGCGCCGAAGCGTTCACGTGGTCGTGGGAGTCGGCGACCTGTCCGGGCGCCGTCGACGGCGGCGCTGACGCGCACGACGCCGCGACCGAGAAGGCCGTCACCCCCGCCGACGCGTCGCGGGGCTGACAGCCGACGCCCGTCGAGGCGTGAGGTTAGAGAACGCGGCGGCCGAGCGTCCGGGCCACCGTGTCGAGGACCGCGGCGACGGGCGTCGGCCGCGGCGGCCGGGGCGCGAGCGAGATGTCCGACGGCACGATCTCGGCCAGCTTCTTCATGATGTGATCGAACTCGAAGGGCTTCTCGACGATCGCGATCTCGTCGAGGCCGGCGTCGGCGAGCCGCGCGCGCGCGACGGCGCGGTCGCTGCCCGTCATCATGAGGGCCGGCACGCCCGAGCCAACGGCGCGCATGCGCGTGATGAGCTCGACGCCGTCGCCGCCCGCGCCGAGATCCAGGTCCGTGAGCACCGCCGACACCGGCTCGGCCGCCATGAGTGTGAGCGCCGCATCCACGGAAGCGGCTCGACGACACGCGTACCCGAGGCGAACGAGGTTCCGCGACAAGGCGCTGCACAGCCACATATCGTCGTCGACAATCAGCAAGGTCATTGAGCTTCCCCCGGCGGTTGGTTCGGACTTCGGGGAGTGAGTGGGGGCCGAACGCGAAAAGGTTGCGAAAAAATGCGCCCCGGCGCCGCGTGTAGGCGCGCTTCCCACACGCCCGCGCCGCCCCGCGATCATTCCTGCAACTTTTCGCCGGCGCCGGCCCACCAACGCTGAGATGATCCAGGTCGTGCAGCCGCTCGAGACCACCGAAGCCGCGCGCGATCTCGTGCGCCGGTGCGTCCAGGGCGAGCGCGCGGCGCAGACGCGGCTCTTCCGGGAAGAGGTGCGGCGCGTGCACGCGCTGCTCTATCGGGTGCTCGGACCGAACGCCGCCCTCGAGGATCTGATCCAGGAGA
The DNA here is from genome assembly GCA_036271915.1 of Polyangia bacterium. GTDB lineage: Bacteria > Myxococcota_A > Polyangia > Fen-1088 > Fen-1088 > DASZFV01. The sequence goes on along the minus strand of DATAZS010000100.1, from coordinate 19,839 downwards.
CGTTCCTCAACGTGTTCCGCTCGCTGCCGCGGTTCCGCGGCGAGGCGCAGCTGTCGACGTGGATCGGCGGCATCGCGCTCAACGTCGCCTACGGTCACCTGCGCGCGAGCCCGCCGCCGCCCGTGCGCCTCGAGCTCGTGCCCGATCCGCGCGCCGACGCGCCGGACGCCGAGCAGCAGGTCGCGGCGCGCCAGGGGCTGCGGCGCGTGTACCAGCTCCTCGACCGCATGGACCCGCGCCTGCGCATCGCCTTTTCGTTGCACGTCATCGACGGCCAGCCGCTGCGGGAGGTGGCCGCGCTCATGTCGGCCTCCCTCGTCGCTACGAAGACGCGCGTGTGGCGCGCGCGGCGCGAGCTCGACAAGCGCGCCGAGCGTGATCCGTTGCTGCGTGCCTTCCTCGCCGAGCCCGGCGGCGGATCAGAAGACGAGCCGGGGGACACACCATGAAGCGTCCGCCGCTGCCCCCGGTGAGCGACTCGGCGCTCCACCGCATCGAGCGGGGCGTGTTCGAGACGCTCGACGCGCGGCCGCTCGAGGCCGCGCCCGCGCGCGCGCCGCGGTGGCGCGTCGCCGCGCTCGCCGTGACGGGCGCCGCGGCGGCCGGCGCGATCTTCTTCGTGCGCGACGCGCGCCGCGGCGAGGCGCTGCCCGCGCGCGCCGCTCAGATCAGCACGACGACGAGCGGCTCGCACATCGCGATCACGGGCGCGACGTTGGACGTCGCGCCGCAGTCGGCGGTCAGCTTCGGTGGCGGCCGCGACGGCGCCGTCGTCGTCGCGCTCGAGCGCGGCACCGTGACCTGCGAGGTGGCGCCGCGCACGAACCGCGCGCCCTTCATCGTCGAGGCGGGCGAGACGCGCGTCACCGTGATCGGCACGCGCTTCTCCGTTCACCGCGAGGGCGCGCACGCGTCGGTGACTGTCGAGCACGGCCTCGTCGAGGTCGCCGACACCAACATGACCGAGCTCGTGCACGCGGGCGAGCGCTTCCGCCCCGGCGAGCCCGTGACGCGCGCGCCGCTCGCGTCCGAAGCGCCGCCGGACAACGAGGCCGTCGCTCAGGCGCCCGTCGCCGCGCCGGCGCCCGCGCTGGCGGTTCCTGCGACGCGGCCCGCGCATCACCGTCGCGTCGCGCTCGCCGAAGGCGAGGCAGAGGGCGCGTCCGTCGACACGTCCAAACCGCCCGAGCCGACGCGCGCCGCGGCCGAGCCCACGCCGTCGTCGAGCGCGGAGGGCGTCGACGCCGGCACGCCGCGCCGGTCGGTTCAGGTGCTGTTCGAGCTGGCGGCGCAGCTCGAGGAGCGCGATCCCGTGGCGGCGCTCCGCATCTACGGCGAGCTCGCGGGCGGCGACGACGGCTGGGCGGCGAGCGCGCTGTTCGCTTCGGCACGGCTCGAGGCCGAGCGAGGCGTGACGCCGCAGGCGCGCGCGCTGTGCGACTCCTACCTGCAGCGGTTCCCGCGCGGGCCCAACGCCGACGACGCGCGTGCCCTGCTGGCCGCGTCCCACTGATCGCGCGTGCCACGGGTCGCGAACATCGCAGCACGCGCCTCTATCGCCGTCGCCGTCGTGTGCGCGCTCGCGCCCGCGGCGCGCGCCGACGGCGGACGGCTCGTCGTCGGCTCGCACGATCCCGCGTTGACGTCGGCGCTGTCGGTCGCCGTCTCGCCGCGCGGGCTCTCGGTCGTCGAGCTGCCCGAGCCGCTCGCGCGGGCCGCCGACGTCGCCGATGCGCGGCGGGAGGCCGTCGTCCAGGACGCCGTCGCCGTCGTGTGGCTCTGCGATGACGACGCCCGCGCGCACGCGCTGTGCTTCTGCGACAAGGCGGGACACCTCACGGTTCGACCGATCGCGGTGACCTCGCCGCTCGCGGCGTCCGACGCCGCCGCCCTCGCGCTGTCGGTCAAGATGATGCTCGGACCGCCTCCTCCGCCACCGGCGCCGCCCGTCGTCGTCGCGCCCGTGGTCGTTGCGTCGCCGCCCCTCGCACCTCGCGCCGAAATCGAGGCGCGTCCCGCTCCTCCGGCGTTCGCCGTCGAGATCGGCGTGGGCGAGCTCGTGGCGCCGCGCACGGCGCCGCGCTTCGGGCTCGCGGGCGTGCTCGCGCTCGACGCGCTCGATCGCGCGCTCGGTGTCGGCCTCGGCATGTCGGCGGGACCGTCGTTCGTCGGCGGCGACGGTCGCGCGCTCGACGATGTGACGTTGTCCTTCGTCGCGCGCGGACAGCGCGCCGTCGGCCCCCTCGTGCTGCAGCTCGATCTCGGATCCTCGGCGCATCTCATCTCGGCCGACGATGGCGCGGCCGAGCGCCGCACCCAAATTTCGCTCGACGCGCGCGTCGGCGCCGTCTGGATGATCGGCCGCTACCTCGTGGGACTGCGCGCCGGTGGCTTCTATGTCCCCTCGGCCCCGACGGGCGCGATCGGGGTCGCCGCCGACGCGATCATTCCGCTGTCGCTGCGGCGCTGGAACGCCGAGGCGCTGCTCACGTTCGGCCTCTCGTTCCCGTCGCTGTAGACGACCCGACGACGCCAGGTGCGTTCGCGCTCGAATAGTGGCAAGACTCGCCGCAGATGGACGCACTGACCTACGCACGCGCGCAGATGGGGCTGTCGCTCGCGTTCCACATCGTGTTCGCGGCCGTCGGCGTCGCGCTGCCGGCGCTCATGGTGATCGCAGACGTGCTGTGGCTGCGCACGCGCGATCCCGACTACCTCGAGCTCACGAAGCGCCTCGCGAAGGGCACGAGCATCCTGTTCGCCGTGGGCGCCGTGTCGGGCACCGTGCTGTCCTTCGAGCTCGGCCTGCTGTGGCCGCGCTTCATGGGCACGTTCGGCGAGGCCGTGGGCCTGCCCTTCGCGCTCGAAGGCTTCGCCTTCTTCACGGAGGCGATCTTCCTCGGCATCTATCTTTACGGGCGCGGGCGCGTCTCGGAGCGGTTTCACCTCGCCGCGGGCGTCGCCGTCGCCGTGAGCGGCGCCGCGTCGGCGTTCCTCGTGACGCTCGTCAACGCGTTCATGAACGACCCGGCGGGCTTCATGGGCGAGACCGCCGCGGGCCTGCCGCGCTTCGAGCCGCTCGCCGCCATGTGGAGCCCGTCGTGGCCCACGCAGACCGTGCACGTGCTGCTGTCGTCCTACGAGGCGACGGCTTGGGCCATGGTGGGCATCCACGCGTTCTTCCTGCTGCGTGCGCCCGGCCGCGCCCTTCACCGCAAGGCGCTCGCGATCGCGCTGCCCGTGGCGTGCCTCACGGCGATCCTGCAGCCGCTGTCGGGTGACCGCGCCGCGAAGCACGCCGCGCTCGCGCAGCCGTCGAAGCTCGCGGCGGCCGAGGCGCTCGTGCACACGACGCGGGCCGCGCCGCTGCACCTCGGCGGTTGGCCCGACCTCGCGACGGGTGAGATCCGCGGCGCCATCTCGTTGCCGCGTGGCCTCTCGTTCCTCGCGCACGGCGATCCCAACTCGATCGTCATGGGCCTCGACATGATCCCGCGCCGCGATTGGCCGCCCGTCGTGGCGACGCGCACGGCGTTTCAGGTCATGGTGGGCGCTGGCACGGCGCTCGCGGGGCTCGCGCTCGTCGCGGGCGCCGTCGTGCTTCGACGGCGGCGGCGGCGCGACGACGGGCCGTGGCCCCGCGCGCTCCTGTTCGCGCTCGCGGCCGCGAGCCCGCTGGGCTTCGTCGCGCTCGAGGCCGGCTGGTTGGTCACCGAGTGGGGCCGCCAACCGTGGGTCGTGCGCGGGTTCATGCGCACGGCCGACGCCGTGACGCCGTTCCCCTATCGCGCGGCGCCGTTCTGGATCTTCACGTGCGTCTACCTCTTCCTCGGCGTCGCCGTCGTCTATCTGCTGGCGCGTCAGATCGTCGCGACCCACCGCGGCGCGCCCGAGTCGACGCATGCGCACTGACCTCGCGCTCGCCGCGGCCGCCTTCGCGGCGCTGTGCCTCTACTTCCTCTTCGCGGGCGCCGACTTCGGGGGCGGCGTCTGGGATCTCCTGGCGTCGGGCCCGCTCGCCGCGCGCCAGCGCCGCGCCGTCGAGCGCGCGATCGGCCCCATCTGGGAGGCCAACCACGTCTGGCTCATCCTCGTCGTCGTCATCCTGTTCACGGGCTTCCCCCCGGCCTTCGCCGCGATCTCGGTCGCGCTGCACGTGCCGCTCACGCTGTTCCTCGTGGGCGTCGTCATGCGCGGCGCCGCCTTCGCCTTCCGCGGCTTCGACACGCGCGGCGACGAGGCCGAGCGCCGCTGGGGCCTTCTCTTCTCGATGGCGAGCACGATCGCGCCCGTGCTGCTGGGCATGAGCGTGGGCGCGCTCGCCTCGGGCCGCATCCGCGTCTCGACGACCGAGGGCGGGCTCGGCTTCGTCACGAGCGGCTTCTTCGCGCCGTGGCTCACTCCGTTCTCGTTCGCCGTGGGCCTCTTCGCGCTCGCGCTCTGCGCGTTCCTGGCCGCCACGTATCTCACCGTCGAGCTCGAGGACGACGTAGAGCTCCGCGAGGACTTCCGGCGCCGCGCGCTCGCCGCGGGCCTCGCCGTCGGCGTCGTCGCGCTCGCGGCCTTCGCGCTCGCCGGCGCCGGCGCGCCGCGCGTGCGCGAGGCGCTCGCATCGCGGACGGCAAGCTGGCCGTTCCACGTGCTCACGGGCCTCGCCGCGGGCACGGCGCTCACGGCGCTCTGGCGACGCCGCTTCCGCCTCGCGCGCGTCGCCGCCGCCGCGCAGACGGTGCTCATCCTCTTCGGCTGGGCCGCGAGCCAGTATCCGTTCCTCGTCGTCCCCGACGTCACGATCGCCGCCGCCGCCGCCCACCCGCAGACGCGGCTCTACCTGCTGATCGCGCTCGCCGCGGGCGTCCCCGTGCTCGGGCCCAGCCTCGTCGTCCTGTTTCGCGTGTTCAAGGCCTCGCGGCGCTCGACCTAGCGGCGCGACGGCGTAAACTCCCCGCCGAGGAGACGCCGTGAAGATCAACGAGAGCGCGAGCTGGAAGAAGCTGGAGCAGCACCACCGCACGATCGAGCCCGTGCTCATGCGCGATCTCTTCGCGAAGGAGCCCGACCGGTTCGCGCGCCTCTCGCTGCGGCTCGACGACCTGCTCCTCGATTATTCGAAGAACCGCGTCACCGACGAGACGATGGCGCTGCTGCGCGCGCTCGCGCGCGAGGCCGGCGTCGAGGCCATGCGCGACCGCATGTTCGCGGGCGAGCCCATCAACCTGACCGAGGGCCGCGCCGTGCTCCACGTCGCGCTGCGAAACCGCGGGAACCGCCCGATCCTCGTCGACGGTCCGAACGGCAAACAAGAGGTGATGCCCGAGGTGAACGCCGCCCTCGCGCACATGAAGTCGTTCAGCGACGCCGTACGCTCGGGCGCCTGGACCGGCTACACGGGCAAGCCCATCCGCCACGTCGTCAACATCGGCATCGGCGGCTCGGACCTCGGCCCCGTCATGGTGACGGAGGCGCTGCGGCCTTACGCGCGCCGCGATCTCGCCATGCACTTCGTCTCGAACGTCGACGGCACGCACATCGCCGAGACGCTCAAGGTCGTCGATCCCGAGACGACGTTGTTCCTCGTGGCGTCGAAGACCTTTACGACGCAAGAGACGATGACGAACGCGCACACGGCGCGGCGCTGGTTCCTCGAGCACGCCAAGAGCGACGCGCACGTCGCCAAGCACTTCGCGGCGCTGTCGACCAACACGAAGGCCGTCACGGCGTTCGGCATCGATCCCGCCAACATGTTCGTGTTCTGGGACTGGGTGGGCGGCCGCTACTCGCTGTGGTCGTCGATCGGCTTGTCGATCGCGCTGTCGGTCGGCTTCGAGCACTTCGAGGCGCTGCTCACGGGCGCCTTCGAAATGGACGAGCACTTCCGGACGGCGCCGCTCGAGCAGAACCTGCCCGCGACGCTCGCGCTGCTGGGCGTCTGGTACAACGACTTCTTCGGCGCCGCGACGCAGGCCATCTTGCCCTACGATCAATACCTGCACCGCTTCCCCGCGTACTTCCAGCAGGGCGACATGGAGTCGAACGGCAAGGGCGTCACGCGCGACGGCCAGCGCGTCGAGGTCCAGACGGGCCCCGTGATCTGGGGCGAGCCCGGCACGAACGGGCAGCACGCCTTCTATCAATTGATCCACCAGGGCACGAAGCTCATCCCGTGCGACTTCCTCGCGGCCGTCGAGACGCACAACCCGCTCGGCCAGCACCACGAGCTCTTGCTCGCGAACTACTTCGCGCAGACCGAGGCGCTCATGCGCGGCCTCGACGAGGCCGAGGTGCGCAAGGATCTCGCGGCGCAGGGCCTCACGGGCGACAAGCTCGAGGCGCTGCTGCCGCACAAGGTTTTCCCCGGCAACCGGCCCACGAACTCGCTGCTGTACCAGAAGCTCGACCCGCGCACGCTCGGCCGCCTCATCGCGCTGTACGAGCACAAGATCTTCGTGCAGGGCGTGATCTGGAACGTGAACTCGTTCGATCAGTGGGGCGTCGAGCTCGGTAAGAAGCTCGCGGGCGCGATCGTGCCCGAGCTCGCGGCGCCCGGCGACGTCACGACCCACGACGCGTCGACGCGCAACCTCATCAACGAGTACAAGCGCCGCCGCCGAAGGTAGAAGTCAGGCGACCGCGCCACGAACGTGACGCGAGGGCTCGGCGCACAGATGTAGGCGCCGCCGGAGTTTCGCGGGCGGCCCTTTGGAGACTTCCGCGGGCGGCGCTTTGGAAAACGGCCCCATCCGCCGATGCGAGGTGAAGGTCGCGGCTTGCCCGCGATCTGTCCTTTCTCACAACGCACCGGTAGAATGACGCAGCCCATGACCAACATTCGACGAGCGGACGGGTACGTGAGCCGCGGCTTCGGCGCGGAGACGGTGATCGTGCCCGTGCGCGCCGGCGCGGCCAACCTCGAAGCGATCTTCACGATGAACGCCGTGGGCAGCGCGATCTGGTCACGGATCGAAGGTCCGGTGGCGCTGGACGACCTCGCGCGGGCCGTCTCGCGCGAGTTCGAGATCTCCGAAGAGGCCGCCAAGCCCGACGTCGTCGAGTTCGTCGACCTGCTGCTCGCCAAGGGGCTCGCGGTTCGCGCGGAAGCATCGGGAGCCTCGACATGAGCGTCACGCAGATGACCTACACGGCCTGGAGCTCGGCGCTGCACCGCCAGGCCCGAGGCAAGCGTCTGCCCGTCAACGGAACCATCGAGCTCACGCACCGCTGCTCGCTCGCGTGCGCCCATTGCTACAACAACCTGCCCGTGGGCGACCGCGAGGCGCAGCGCCGCGAGCTGAGCGCCGATGAGCTCAAGCGCGTCATCGACGAGATCGCCGACGCCGGCGGCCTGTGGCTGCTCTTCACGGGCGGCGAGATCTTCTCGCGCAAAGATTTCATCGAGATCTACATGCACGCCAAGCGGCGTGGTTTTCTCATCACGCTCTTCACGAACGGCACGCAGCTCACGACGGCGATCGCCGATCATCTCAAAGAGTGGCCACCCTTCTCGATCGAGATCACGCTCTACGGCCGCACGCGCGAGACCTACGAGCGCGTCACGAGCATCCCCGGCTCGTACGATCGCTGCCTGCGCGGCATTCGCCTGCTGCAGGAGCGCGGCCTGCCGCTCAAGCTCAAGTCCGTCGCGGTGTCGCTCAACCGGCACGAGATCTCGGACATGCAGGAGTTCGCGCGCGAGCTCGGCGTCGAGTTCAAGTTCGACGGCATGATCAACGCGCGCATCGACTGCTCGAGCAGCCCGCTCGACGTCCGGCTCGCGCCCGCCGAGATGGTCGAGCTCGATCTCGAGGATCCGGCGCGCGCGAAGGCGTGGCGCGATCTGCTGAACGCGCGCGACCACGGCGTGCCCGTGGGCGCCGATCAGGTCTATCACTGCGGCGGCGGCGTGAGCGCCTTCGCGATCGATCCCGAGGGCCGCATGAGCATCTGCGTGCTGTCGCAGCAGGAGATGTACGATCTGCGCACGGGCAGCTTCCAAGCGGGGTGGGATCACTACCTGCGCGAGGTGCGCGAGAAGAAGGTGACTCGTCTCACGAAGTGCAACGACTGCCGCATCCGCGAGCTCTGCTCGACCTGCGCCGCGACGGCGGAGCTCGAGCACGGCGACGCCGAGGCGCCCATCGAGTACTTCTGCGAGGTCGCCCACCTGCGCGCGCAGTCGCTCGGCCACGTGCCGGGCGCCCACGGCGAGTGCGCCTACTGCGCGGGCGGAGAGAAGCACGCCAAGTTGCTCGCGGACGCCGAAGCGATCAAAAGTGGAGTCAAGGTGCGTCCGCCGAGACATCGATCCCTCTCCGTCGTGAGCGACCCCGCGCGCTCGTCGTGCGGATCGGGCGGGTGCGGGTCCTGCGGCAGCGAGACGACTGAAGGAGAGCCATGAGTTCCGACGAGCCTGAATCGACGAAGAAGCCGTACGAGAAGCCCACGCTTTCAGAGGTCGCCCTGCGTCCCGAGGAGGCGGTCCTCGGCAATTGCAAGACGACGGGCATCTCGGGTCCCGCCATGGCGGATTGCACGACGTTCGGAGGCTGCTCTACCAACGGGTCATGAGCGCGGGCTTCACGCTCGACATCGCGGGTCTCGCGATCGCCGTGACGGCCGACGCCGACCTGCCGATCGCCGCCGAAGGTTCCGCGCGCAAGTTCGTCCGCACGGGCGATGGCCCACCGCCCGACGTCCGCATCCACGCGAGCTGGGGTGACCCGCGCGTCCCCGACGGCGCGCCGCTCGTCTTCGACTCGGGCAAGGGCCTGTGGCGGCTGTACCGCGCAGGCGACCGCTTCGAGATCGTCTTCACATCACCCGCGCTCGGCGAGGCGCCCTATCAGGTGGCGTCGTTCAGCGAGGATTGGCGCGAAGGCCGCGTCACCTTGCGACGCGCCCCATTCGAGGCGCGGATCCCGATCTACCCGCTGCACTATCCGCTCGACGAGGTCTTCATGGTGCACCTCCTCGCGCAGGGTCTCGGCGCCGAGATCCACGGCGCGGGCGTCGTGACGGCCGACGGACGCGGCTTCCTGTTCGCGGGTCAATCGGGCGCGGGCAAGACGACGCTTTCACGGCTGTGGCTGCGCGAGCCGGGCGTCACCGTCCTCAGCGACGAACGCATCATCGTGCGCGCGCACGACGACGGCATCTGGATGTACGGCACGCCGTGGCACGGTGACGGACACATCGCGACGCCCGGGCGGGCCCGCCTCGAACGCATCTTTTTGATCCGACACGGAGCGGCGAACGTCCTCTCCCCGCTGCCCACGACGACGGCGCTCATGCAGCTGTTCGCGTGTGGGTTCACGCCATTCCACGACGCACCTGGGCTGGACTACAGCCTGCGCCTGCTGGACGAGGTCGTACGCGCTTGCCGCTGCGAGGAGCTCAGCGTCGTTCCCGAGCGCGCCGTCATCGACTTCGTGCTCGCCGCTTGAGCGTCAGAAGTCCGACGCGCGATTCTCGACTTTATTTAGTCAAGGCGGCGCGCGAGCCCACCGATGGGGCTTTGAGACGCACCTATGTCCGGCTCCGCAAAATTCAGCGATGTCGTCGAGAGCCTACTCTCGCACGGCGTTCAGGTTCGTTTTCGGGCGGCAGGCAAGAGCATGCTGCCCACGGTTCGCGACGGCGAACACTTAATCGTCGCTCCCGCGAGCGCGCGCGAGATCGTCCGCGGCGACGTCGTGCTGTGCGAGACCTGGCGCGGCCCCGTCGCTCACCGCGTCGAGGCCGTCGAGACGAACGCCGAGGGCGCGTCGCGCTTCCTCTTGCGCGGAGACGCGTCGCTCACTCTCGATCGTCCGGTCCCGGCCTCGGCGCTGCTCGGCCGCGTCGTCGGCGTCGAGCGCCATGGCCGCACGCTGAGCGTCGCGTTCTCCGGCGGGGATCTGGGTCGGCTTTGGATGTCGGCTCGGATGCGGTTGCGTCCGACGCTCGATGCGGCCCGCGGCTGGCTCGCGCCGAGCACCGCCGTTCGCCCCACGCGCTGATCGCGCCGGCCGTCGGCGGCGCGCGCGACGAGGTCGCCTTGCGTGGCTCTTCGTGCGTCGGTACGCGCAGCGCTCCGTGCGCCGCTTCGTGCGCCGCTCCGTGCACCGCTTCGTGGCTACAGCCGTGACTGCGTCGTGTCGATGTTTCCCGTGCCGTGAAAGCAACCCGTCAAACCGCGCGAAACTTGGTCATTCTGGTCCTCTCGGGGATGGCGTTCGCCGCCTGTGGTGACTCGTCACCCGCAGCGAAGAGCCCAGGCGACGCGCAAGCGGGCGCGGGCGGACACGACGCCACGGCGGGCGCGGGCGGACAGGATGCCGGCGCGGGCACGGCGGGCGCGGCCACGGCGGGCGCGGGCGGCGACGTCGGTGGCACGGGTCAAGACGGCGCGATCGATGTCGCCAGCGACGTGACCACCGCGAGCGACGCACAGGACGTCGCGACAGCCTCCGACGGCGGTGCGGGTGTCGGCGACGCCACCGTCGACGTGGCGGGCGACACGACGGGAACGGGCACGACGGACGTCCGCATCGACGTTCCCTCGGATGTTCCACCACCGGCGCCGCAGACGATGATCCCGACGGCGGCCGTCGACTTCGGCGCGGTGACGTGCGGAACGGCGGGAGGTGGCATGCCCCTCGAGTTCATGAACACGGGCAGCGCTTCGCTGCACTACCGCGCCGTCATCGCGCCAGGCGGAATCTACGCGCTCATGGGCGCCGCGGCTGACGGCTCGGTGTCGGCGGACGTCGCGCCGAATGCGAGCGCGATGCTCGTGATCGTCGCCGGCACGATCAGCACGACGACGGCGGCGGGCGCGTCGTTCCCCGGCTCGCTCGCCATCGTGACGAACGCCGCGGGCGCGGCCAGCGTTCAGATCCCGCTCCAGATGAGCGCCATGGGCTCGACCTGCACGCTCGACTGCAGCGGGTTCACGAAGTGCTCTCCCACGGCGGGCGCGCCCTACTGCGCCAACACGGCGACGGACAACGCCAACTGTGGCGCGTGCGGCCGCTCCTGCGGCACGGGAGAGGTTTGCAGCGGCAGCGCCTGCGCGCTCAGCTGCGGCGCGCTCACGACCTGCACGCCGACGGGCGACTCGCCTTACTGCGCGAACACGACCACCGACAACGCGAACTGCGGCGCCTGTGGTCACGCCTGCGGCGCTGGCGAAGCCTGCATGGGCAGCGCCTGCGTCCTCACGTGCGGCGCGCTCACGAAGTGCGCGGCGACCTCCGCATCCAGCGCGCCGTACTGCGCAAACACGGGCACCGACAGCGCGAACTGCGGCACCTGCGGCCACGTCTGCGGCACGGGTGAGACCTGCGTGGGCAGCGCTTGCGTGTTGAGCTGCGGCGGGCTCACGAAGTGCTCGCCCACCTCGGGCGCGCCCTACTGCGCCAACACGAGCACGGACAACGCCGACTGCGGCGTCTGCGGTCACGCTTGCGGCACGGGTCAGGCGTGCATCTCGAGCGTCTGCCAGAACACCTGCTCGGCCTCCCAGAGGCTGTGCGACGGCACGTGTACGAGCACGTCGTTCGATCCGGCGAACTGCGGCAGCTGCGACAACGTCTGCAGCTTCATGAACGGCGCGGGCGCGTGCGCGAGCGGCTCCTGCGCCCTCGCCTCCTGCACGACGGGCTTCGCCGACTGCGACCGCGACCAGAGCAATGGCTGCGAGGTCAACAAGCTCACGGATCTCGCGAACTGCGGCGCCTGCGGCTTCTCGTGCGCGTTGGGCGAGTCGTGCAACGCGGGGACGTGCACGGCCAATCTTTCGCAGGGTCTCATCGGCTACTGGAAGTTCGACGACGCCGTCGGCTCGGCCGCGGCCGTGGACTCCTCCGCGAACCATCTGAGCGGACAGGTGCAAGGCAACGTCACGTTCGTGCCGGCGGGCGGCAAGCAGGGATCGGGCGCGGCCATGTTCGGCGGCGCGGGCGCGGTCCACGTCGTGTTTCCGAACGACGCGAAGGGCGACGGCTCGGGCGTGTTCATCCCGCAGGGCAACATCACGTTCTCGATGTGGTTCAAGACGACCGCGGCGAACATTGGCGGCCTCCAGGTCGTCGAGGGTGGTGAGTGGACGACGGGTTGTGATCGCGTCATCGGCAACGGCGCGGGCAACACGCTCCAGATCAACGCTTGGAACGAGGTCAACATGTCCGAGCCGTTCATCGTCAACGACGGCGTCTGGCACCAGGTCGTCTACGTCCTCGACAAGACGGCCGGATTCAAGGTCTACGTCGACAGCGTCCTCGAGACGAGCAGCGCGATGCCGACCAACTGCGGCGTCGGGTGCAGCAGCTTCGACTGGGCGTCCGAGTATTGGATCGGCACGGCCGCGGGATGCCGCTTCAGCGCCAACTTCTTCACGGGCCTCATCGACGACGTCCGCATCTACGATCACGCGCTGCCGCCGACGACCGTCACACAGCTCTACAACGCGACGAAGTAGTCGCCGTCAACTGCGCGCCGAGGCCGCAAGCAGATCCTCTGCTGCGCGCTTGTCGGCGCGCAACGCCGTCGCCAGATCGTCATAGAGCAGGCGGAGCGTGTCATCGGCGGTCTCGACGCGCGCGCTCTCGATGAGATCGAGGCTCTTCTGATGGTCGCTCACCATCTGACGCGCGAACGCGCGGTCGAACTCGGCGCCTGACTTCGTCGCGAGCAGCTCGTGATCGGGATCGGCGTTCGTCGTCGACGCGAGCGCCGTGAGATCCGCGCCACGCTTGCGCAGATACGCGTCGATCTTGTGCTCGGCGAGCGTGTGATCGGCGGTGAGACGCTGCCCGTAGGCGCGCGCGGCGCGCGTCGAACCTTTGGCCTGCGCCAGCTTCCCCATCTGGATCGCAAGCTGGTCGCCGTCGTGCAGCTTCTGGACCGCCGACTTGTCGACGCCCTCGAGCACAGGTGGCTGGAACGGCGCGGGGGACGCCGCCCTCACGCTCGCCGAGCCAAACGCCAGCGCAACCACCGCCGCCATCACGAAAACATGCAGGTTCGTCATGTGATCCTCCTCTCCATCGAGGAGCCTATCCACGCCTCAGCGAAGGGACAAGAGCGCGGCGTGCTTGACGAACCGTCATTCAATGCCCATGAGAGGTAACGTGTTTCCCGTCCACGCACCGCTCGCCGCGATCGTCGCCGCCGCGTCGTGGCTCCTGTGGCTCGTCGGTCTGTCCATGACGGGCTGCGGAGGACGCGCGCGTGGCTCGAGACGCTGAGCGGCACCGCTGGCTCATCCCGCTGCCGGGCGGAGGCCACATCGGGATCGCGACGCTCGTCAAGCGGCTCTATGACAAGTACTTCGACCACGCCGTCTCGAGCAGCGCGGCGACGCTGAGCTTCTATTTTCTGTTCTCGCTGTTCCCCTTCTTGCTCCTGCTCGTGACGCTGACGGGGTACCTGCCCGTCTTCAGCCCGTCGATGCAGAGAATTCTCGCGGCGGCGAACGACGTGCTGCCGGCCCAGGCCATGAAGCTCATCAACAATCATCTCGCGGGTCCTGCGGCCCGACCGCGCTTCGTGATCCTCGGGCTCGCGGCGACGCTGTACTCGGCGTCGCGTGGCGTGGACGCCGTGCGCGCGGCCTTGAACCTCTCGTACGACGTCAAAGAGTCGAGGCCGTTCTGGAAGACGCAGCCGATCGCCCTCGGCGTCACGATCGGCGGAGCGCTGCTCGTGCTCATGAGCGCGGGCGTCGCCGTCGTCGGCGGTGACGCCGGCTACTGGCTCTCGCAGCATCTTGGCGTCGCTGGGCTCTATGTTCACGCGTGGCGGTGGGCGCGCTGGCCCGTGACCGTCGTGCTCACGATGTTCATGGCGGCGCTCGGGTACTACCTGCTGCCCGACGTGAAGCAGCAGTTCAAGTTCATCACGCCCGGCTCGGTCATCGGCACACTGGCCGCGCTCGCCGCGAGCTGGGGCTTCGCCGTGTACGCCGAGCACTTCGGCAGCTACGACGTCGCCTACGGCTCGATCGGCGGCGTCGTGATCCTCATGACGTGGTTCTACATCCTCGGGCTCATCTACATCGTGGGCGGCGAGATCAACGCGACCCTCGAGCACGCCGCGCTCACGGGCAAGAGCGTGGGCGCGCGCGCCGCCGGACAGAAAGCTCCGCCCCAAAGCGAGCGCCCGAGCGCCGTGCCCGTGGGCGCCGCTCACTCCGCCGACGCCGCCGATCGCGCGCCGGGCGGCGCCGCCTGACGCGCGTCCGTCCCCGCGGCGACACGCACCCCTGTCTCACGGGCACGGACGCGTAACCCCGTTACCGATGGGTAGCGAGCCCGCGCCGCGCCGCCGCCAATTGCCGCCACATCCGCGCTGATGCCGTTGGCACGATTCTCGAAATGCTGGGCGGGCGCGAGCAGCCACATGCACACCACTCACATCCGACCACGAGCCGCATCAGGAGATGACGACGGCGCAACTGATCTTCTGCGCGCGCAACACCGCGAGATCGATCGGCTCCTCGCGGCCCTGCTGCGCGCGCCGTCCGTGCGAGACCAAGCGCGCCTCCTCGCGGAGGTCGGCGATCTCATCGCCGTGCACCTCGCGGTCGAGGAGCGCGTCTTCTACCCGGGGATCGCGCTGAACGCGGGCGCCGGTCCTCTCGCGACGCTCAAAGACGATGCGCAACGCGAGCTCAAGCACCTCGCGGCCGAGCTCCTCGACGCGGAGCCCGCGAGCCCAACCTTCGAGACGGCCGCCGCCCTCCTCCGCGATCGCTTTAGCGCGCACGCGCGCGCCGAAGAGCGCGTCTTCTCCAACGTCCGCCGCCATCTGCCGCGAACGCGCATGCGTCGCCTCGCCTACGACATGCGCGTGCTCGAATTTCAGCTGCGCACGGACTCTCGAATGCGTGACCTCGTCCTTTCTCCAACCACGCGAACGGCCCACGCGTGAGGCCTGACCTCATGTCGTCCCCCCCCGCGCCCGCCGGACCGACGCCGCTGTTCGCGCGCGACCAGGTCCTCGACGGGAACTACCGCATCGTCGACGGCATCGCCGCGGGCGGCATGGGCGAGGTCTTCCTGGCCGTGCACCTTCGCTTGCCGCGCAAGCTCGCCATCAAGACGCTGCAGCCGGAGTTCGCGGCGCGCCAGGAGTGGGTGGCGCGCTTCTGCCGGGAGGCGTGCGTGCTCGCGCAGCTTCATCACCCCAACATCGTCCAGGTGCTGGACTTCAACGTCGCCCCGAACGGCGTGCCGTACATCGCGATGGAGCTCATCGAAGGCATGGACCTGCGCGCGACGCTGGATTCGGGCCGACGCTTCGAGATCGCCGAGATCGTGTCCATCGTGCGGCAGGTCGCGAGCGCGCTCGACGCCGCGCACGCCGCAGGGGTCGTTCACCGCGATCTCAAGCCTGAGAACGTCGTGCTGACGCCGGCGGCGGGCCAGGCGCCCGTCGTCAAGGTGATCGATTTCGGCCTGTCGATGTGCGACTGGTCCGAGCGTGTGACGGGCGATTGCTCGGTCTTCGGAACGCCGGACTTCATGGCGCCCGAGCAGGCGCAGGGACTCCGCGATCAGACCGACGGGCGCACCGACCAGTTCGCGCTCGCCGCGTTGACCTACACGCTGCTGTCGGGGCGCACGCCGTTCGCGCGCGAGACGCCCGTCGCGATCCTCTACGCCATCGTGCACGAAGAGCCGGCCGCCCTCGGCTCCGTCGAGGGTTGGGACGCGGCCCCCGTCGAGCGCGTGCTGCGTAAGGGGATGGCGCGCGATCGAGAAAGTCGCTATCCCTCCGTCCTCGCCTTCGCGGACGCGCTGGAGGCGTCGCTCGTCGAGGGTGCGGCTCTGTCAAAGCCGACGACGGTGGCGTCGCTGCACCCCCTTTCGTCCGATCGCACCGACTCGACGACGCGCGCGCCGCGGCGGCGACACGTCGCCGTCCGCCGCGGTGTGCCCGCGCTCATCGTGTCGGCGATCATCGCGGGCGCGCTCTGGACCGGCTTCGGGGGCACGCCTCGCCTCGACGGCACGCTCGGCGCCGGGTCGCGCGCGAACGTCGCGGCCATGCGCGACAAGGTGTCGACGCAGTGGAAGCACCTGCACGAATTTCTCGGCCCGAACGCCAACGCAAACCCGACTGGAGGAGGACAGCCATGACCAAGCAACGTCTCTTGCGCGCCATCGCAGCTCTGGGCCTCGGGCTCGTCCTCGTCGGAGCGCCGACGATCGCGAACGCGACACCCGCGCCGACGCCGACGCTCGCGGCGCCCAAAGCCCGGGATGCGACGACCCGCGATCAACCGCGCAGCGCTTCCTACGCAGCGCGCGAAGCGGCCGCCCCGCGCGCCGCGGACTTCAAAGGCAACGGCGCTGGCATCTACATCGGTGGATCGACGCTCGCCGTCGTGCTGGTCGTCGTCCTCGTGCTGGTGCTGCTCTGAGCTCGGGCGGCGCGCCGCGCCGCGTGCTCGCGGTGGCCGTCGGGGCTGCGCTCGCCGTCGGTTGCGCGCACGCACGCACGGGCCAAAGCGTCGCCGCGCCCGAGACGCGAGGATGGACCGTCGTGCCGCACATGACGATCGTCGCGCAGCGAGGTGACTTCGACTGCGGACCGGCGGCGCTCGCCATGGCGCTCGGCCGCTGGGACGCGGCACCCTCGCCCGACGCGTGGCAGCCGCGCGCGAATGTTTCGGACGGCGCCTCCGCCGGCGCGCTCCGTGACGAGGCCCGGCGACAGGGCTTTCAGGCCTTCGTCGTCGAAGGCTCCTTCGATGACCTCACGGCCGAGATCGGCGCCGGCCACCCCGTGATCGTCGGGCTCGTCCAGATCGAAGGCGACACGCGGACCGACCACTTCGCCGTCGTCGTCGGCCACGACGCGCCCGCGCAGCGCTGGCTCGTCGCCGATCCCGCGCGCGGGTTGCAGACCGTCACGCGCGACGCCCTCGACACGCAGTGGGCCCGCACGCGCCGCGTGACGCTGGTCCTCGCGCCGAAGACCTCGGACGCCGCGAGCCGCTCGTGACGACGCGGCGGCGCGCATGGGGCGCGGAGGTCGACGCGAACGGCGCGCGGTTTCGCGTGCTCGCGCCCGGCCGCGAGCGGGTCGAGATCGTCGTGGGCGACGGCGGCGCGGCGCGCACCTTCGCGCTCGCGCCCGATCGGGAGCCCGGGGTCTGGGCGGGGATCGCACCCGATGTCCGCGCGGGCGCGCGCTATCGCTATCGCCTGTCAGGTGAGAACGCCGACCTGGCCGATCCGGCGTCGCGCTTCCAACCGGACGGCGTCGACGGTCCGTCCGAGATCATCGACCCCACGTTCGCCTGGACCGACGCCGCGTACCGCGGCATCGGGGCGCGCGGCCGCGTCATCTATGAGCTGCACGTCGGGACGTTCACCCTCGAAGGCACGTGGGAGGCGGCGCGCGCGCGGCTCCCCGAGCTCGCGCGGCTCGGCGTCACGGTCATCGAGCTGCTCCCCGTCGCCGAGTTTTCGGGTGCGCGGGGCTGGGGCTACGACGGCGTGTTCTGGTTCGCGCCCTTCCACCACTACGGACGCCCCGACGATCTGCGCCGCTTCGTCGACGACGCGCACCGCCTCGGCGTCGGCGTCATCCTCGACGTCGTCTACAACCACCTCGGCAACCTCGGCAACGTGCTGCCGCGCTTCTCGCCGGCCTACGTCGGCACGGCACCCAACGACTGGGGCGCCGCCATGAACTACGACGAAGGCGAGACGCAGCCCATGCGTTCGCTCGTCACCGAGAACGTCGCGTACTGGATCGACGAGTTCCACCTGGACGGCTATCGCTTCGACGCGACGCAATCCATCGTCGATCACTCCGCGCCGCACATCCTGGCGGAGGCCGTCACGACGGCGCGCGCCGCCGCGGGACGAAAGTCGATCTACCTCATCGCCGAGAACGAGCCTCAGGACAGCCGCCTCGCGCGCGCGCAGGACGCCGGCGGCATGGGGCTCGACGCGCTGTGGAACGACGACTTTCACCACGCCGCCTTCGTCGCGCTCACGGGGCACCGAGACGCCTACTTCGCCGACTACGCCGGGCGCGCGCGCGAGCTCGCCGCGTGCGTGCGCCACGGCTTTCTCTTTCAGGGGCAACACTACCGCTGGCAGAAGAAGCCACGCGGGCGGCCGACGCGAGGCCTTCCGCCCGACGCGTTCGTCGCGTTTCTCGAGAACCACGATCAGCTCGCGAACTATGGCCTGGGCGAACGCCTGTGGACGCGCGTCGCGCCCGGTCGGCTGCGCGCGCTCACGGCGCTGCTGCTGCTCGCGCCGTGGACGCCGCTGCTGTTCCAGGGTCAGGAGTGGAACGCGAGCGCGCGCTTCTCGTACTTCGCCGACAACGAGCCCAAGCAGGCCGCCCTCGTCAAGGCCGGACGCTCGGAGTTTCTACAGCAGTTCCCGCGCTATGACCGCGCCGACGCCCGCGATCGGTTTCCCGACCCGGCGGCGCCCGCGACCTTCGAGTCGTCGCGCCTCGACTGGAGTGAACGCGAGGCGGCTGTCCACCGACGGGCCCTCACGCTGCACCGCGATCTGCTTCAGCTTCGCCGCGAAGATCCGTCGCTGCGGCGCGAGGGTCGCGACGGCGTGACCGTCGAAGCGACCCCTCTCACGGAAGAGGCCCTCGTCGTGCGCTTCTTCGGCGCCGACGTCTCGGGCGCCGAGGATCGCCTCCTCTTCGTCAACCTCGGCGCCGACCTGGAGCCGTCGTCGATCTCGGAGCCGCTCGTCGCGCCACCCGACGACGCGACCTGGAGCGTGACGTGGTCGAGCGACGATCCGCGGTACGGCGGCGAAGGCGTGCGCGAGACGCAGCCCGGTCACGCGCTCTTCCTGCCTGGTGAGGCCGCCGTCCTGTTGGTTCCCACACATGAGGAGGCGTCATGACCGCTGCGACCGTGCCCACGCTCATCGGATTCACGCGCGGCTCGACCGAGTCGAACGTCCTCGTCGATCGAGAGTGGCTCGTCGGCAACGGCACCGGCGGCTACGCCTCGGGAACGATCTCGGGCGTCATCACGCGCCGCTTCCACGGGCTCCTCATCGCGGCCCTCCGCAACCCTCTCGGCCGCACGATGATGCTCAACCAGCTCACCGAGTGGATCGTGCTGCCCGACGGCCGCGAGCTCCAGCTCGGCGGCGCGGCGGTCGCCGAGTTCCGCCTCGAGCTGGGTCTGCCCGTGTGGACCTTCGAGCTCGAAGGCGTCCGGCTCGAGAAGCGTCTGTTTCTGCCGGCGCGGCAGAACACCGTCATGGTGACGTATGACCTGCTCGAGGGGCCGAGCGGCCTCGCGCTGCACCTGCGCCCCGCCATCCACATCCGCCCGCACGAGGGGTCGGTCGCCACGGATCCGCCCATCTACACCGTCTCGCTCACGGAGGACCGCTTCGAGCTCAAGGACGGCGACGCGTATCCGCCGCTGCGCATGTTCGTCAAGGGCGCGCGCACGAGCTTCGTCTTCGAGCCGTCCGCGCGGAAGCCCGTCGAGTACTCCGTCGAGGCCGCCCGCGGCTACGACTCGCGCGGCGTGCTCTGGTCACGCGGTCGCTTCGACGTCACGCTCGACCCGGGCGCGCACGCGACCTTCATCGCGTCGGTCGAGGACTGGGAGATCCTGCTCGCCCTCGATCCCGACGAGCTGGCTGCGTGCGAGCACACGCGCCGGCTCGGACTTCTCGCGCGCGTCGACAGCCGCGGCGACGACCCGGTGACCGACAGCCTCGTGCTGGGCGCCGACCAGTTCGTGATCTCCCCCGTGGGCCGCACCGTCGACGCCGCGCGCGCGCGCGCCCGCGGCGACAGCCTGCGCACGATCATCGCGGGCTACCACTGGTTCACCGACTGGGG
>DATAZS010000099.1:0-2082 GCA_036271915.1 Polyangia bacterium | reverse complement strand
GCCAACTGGAACCTCGGGAGGGCCCGCGGTAAGACAAAGGCCTGCCATGGCGACTCCTGAGACATCCTTGCGGCGCGGCTCGTTCCTCGGTCGCTTGTTGGCGTTCATCACGTTTCTGCTCGCGCTCGGCGCTGCGGGGCTCGCCGTGTACACCTACTCGCTCTACATCCACGACCGCATCGCGCGCGACGACCTCACGAAGCGCGTCGCCGCGTGGGACGGCAAGTTCGACGCGTTCAAGGGCGCCGTGCGCGAGGTCGATCATCATCTGACGTCGGTCGTGTACCAGGAGATCGAATTGCCCGGCAGCGGCTGGCAGCCTGTCGTAGGAGGCTTCTACGTGATCGATCTCGCCGTGACGCCGCAGGGCAAGGGCGTGCGCGTGCTCGGCAAGGTCATCAATCCGACGTCGGTCACGCACGAGAACGCGCTGTTCTCGCTCAAGATCGGCGACCACCGCGCGACGTTCACGCTGCCCAAGGTTCCGCCCGCCGTCGCCCAGCCGTTCGACGTCGCGCTGCCCGACGTCGTGCCCGCGGCGGCGACGCGCGCCTATGTCGCGCTCGACAGCTCGACGATCTCGTTCTCGAGCTCGACGACGCGCAAGGGTCCCGGCGCGGGACCGCTCGACACCGACAAGCTGCTGAAGTAGCTCAGCGCGCGACGGTGTAGGCCGTCATGCTCACGATCGTGTCGACGTTCGCGTCGCGCGGCAGCACGGTCACGGGCTTGTTGACGCCCAGCAAGATGGGGCCGATCGCCGTGGCGCCGCCCAGCGCGGCCAGCACCTTGTACGCGGCGTTGCCCGCGGCCAGCGACGGGAACACGAGCACGTTGGCCTCGTCGGTGAGGCGCGAGAAGGGGAACAGCTCGCGCAGCTTGTCGGGCTCGACGGCGATGTCGGCCTGGATCTCGCCGTCGATCTCGAGATCGGGGCGCCGCGCGCGCACGATCTCGACGGCGCGCGCGACCTTCTGCGACTCGGCGTGCGGCGCCGAGCCGAAGATCGAGAACGAGATCATCGCGATGCGCGGCACGATCTCGAACGTCTTCACGGCGTCGGCGACCTGGATCGCGATGTCGGCCAGCGTCTCGGCGTCGGGATCGATGTTGACCGTCGCGTCGGCGAAGAACTTCACGTCGTTCTTCAGCAGCATCATGTACATGCCGCTCGCGCGCCGGACGTCCGGCCGCGTGCCCAGCACCTGCAGCGCGGGGCGGATCGTGTCGGGGTAGGGCGCCGTGAGGCCCGCCACGAGGCCGTCGGCGTCGCCCTTCTGGACCATCATCATGCCGAAGTAGATGCGCCGGTTCACGAGGCGCGCCGCGTTCTCCTTCGTGACGCCCTTGCGGCAGCGCAGCGCGAGGAAGTCGCGCGCGTACTCGGCGTGCTTCGCGGCGTCGGCGGGGTGGATGATCTCGACGCCGTCGAGATCGAGATCCAGCTCGGCGGCGCGCGCGCGGATCTTGCGCTCCGTGCCCAGCAGGATGGGGCGCGCGATGCCCTCGTCGAGCACGATCTGGCAGGCGCGCAGCACCTTGATGTTGTCGCCCTCGGGGAAGACGATGCGCTTGGGTGACGCCTTCGCGCGCGCGACGATGCGGCTCATGATCGTGTGCTGCGCGCCGCCGATGCGGCGCTGCAGGCGATCGCGGTACTCGTCGAGATCGATCGCGAGGCGCGCCACGCCCGACTCCATGGCGGCCTTGGCGACGGCGGGCGCGCACCACCACAGCACGCGCGTGTCGAACGGCTTCGGGATGAGGTACTCGGGGCCGAAGCGGAACGACTGGTCGCCGTACGCCTCGGACACGCTGTCGGGCACGGGCTCGTGCGCGAGCGCGGCGAGCGCGTGCGCCGTCGCGACCTTCATCGCCTCGTTGATCTCTTTGGCGCGCACGTCGAGCGCGCCGCGGAAGATCGACGGGAACCCGAGCACGTTGTTGACCTGGTTGGGGAAGTCCGAGCGGCCCGTCGCGACGATGGCGTCGGGGCGCGCGGCCTTGGCGTCGGGGTAGCTGATCTCGGGGTCGGGGTTCGCGAGCGCGAAGACCATGGGATTCTTCGCCATCGTCTTCAGC
>DATAZS010000098.1:0-2039 GCA_036271915.1 Polyangia bacterium | reverse complement strand
CACGGCAATCTAGCGGAGGATCAGTCTAGGTGTGCCTTCTGGCCATTGCAACCACCCGCCGCCTTTGACCGCCCACGGGGCATTCGTCTAGACTTCGCCGCCCACGCAGCTCTGAGGTTTCATTGGGAGGTCTCCCTTGGCACGCGTCACCGTCGAAGACTGTCTCGAGAAGGTCACCAACCGCTTCGCGCTCGTCATCCTCGGCGCCGAGCGGGCCCGGCAGTTGGCCAACGGCGGCCGTCCGCTCGTTCGCTGCGACAACAAGCCGACTGTGACGGCGCTGCGCGAGATCGCGAAGGGTCAGGTCCGCTACAACGAGTCCGTCGAGACGACGGTGAACCAGTTCCTCGCCGAGAAGAAAATCTACAACGAGACGACCAAGCGCAAGCGCGGGACGAACTGACGATCGAATCTTAGGCGCGGCGACCTGCTGCGCGCGCCTAAGCTCGGACGCAGATCGCGAGCTTGAGATAGTTGCCCTCGGGGAAGCCGGGGGCGACCAGGTAGTCGGGCGGCATGGGCACGCGCGTGAGCACGCGCAGGTCGGCGCCCGCGATGGCGCCACCCTCGCCGAGCGCGCGATCGAACTCGAGCGCCGAGACCTTGGTCGAGTTCGTCGCGAAGACGAGCAGGCCGCCGGGCGCGAGCACGGACGCGCACGTCGCCGCGAGCGCCGCGAGATCGCGCGCCACGGAGAACTGCCCCGCGGGCCCGTGCGAGAACGTGGGCGGATCGCAGATGACGATGTCGAAGTGGCGGCCGCGCGAGGCGAACTTCTCGACCGTCTTCGTGACGTCGCCCGTGATGGCCTCGAGGCGCGCCGGATCGAGATCCGACAGCTCGTAGTTGCGGCGCGCGCGCGCGTGCGCCTTCGCTGCGAGATCGACGTTGACGACCTCGCGCGCGCCCGCCTTGGCGGCGTGCACGGAGAAGGCGCCCGTGTACGAGAACAGGTTCAGCACGCGGCGATCGGCGGCGCGCGCCGCGACGGCGGCCCAGCCGAGGCGCATGTCGGGGAACAGGCCCACGCCGAGCGGCGCCGTGACATCGACGCCGAAGCGGCAGGGACCGGCGCCGACGTCGCTGTCGACGGCGATCTCGAGCGGCGCCTCGTCGCCGCGCGCGCGCGTCGCGGGCTCGGCGACGGATTGCCCGCCGAGTGGGCGCAGCCGGCGCTGCTCGTAGATGCCCTGCGGCTTGAGCGCGAGCTCGATGGCATCGTAGAGCTCGTCGCGCCAGCCGAGCGCGCCGGCCGACAGCCACTGCACGACGACGAAGTCGCCGTAGCGATCGACGGTGACGCCGGGCAGGCCTTCGCTCTCGCCCGTGAACACGCGCATGGCCGCGGGGCGCGCGGCGCCGAACAAGAACCAGCGGAGCTGGACGGCGCGCGCGAACCGCGCCGCGACGACGCCGTTGCCCGGCACGACGCGCTCGTCGCCGCGCCGCGCGAGGACGCGCACGGCGATCGGGTGCTCGCGATCGACGTAGCCGCGCGCGACGAACTCGCGGTTGCCCGAGATCAGATCGACGAGCCCGCCCGTGGGCTCCGCCACGCCGCGTGGGCCGAGGGCGTCACGGAAGACCCAAGGGTGTCCGGCGCGCACGCGCGCCGCGACGTCGGGCGGGACGCGATACTCGCCGACGCGCATGCCGACGCCACCGGGCGTACGCGGGCGCACGCTCCCCGAGCTTCGGGTGCGCGGACCGGTCACGTCACGCGAGCCGGATCGTCGGGGGCCATCGTCTCTCTTCACGCGGCCGGAACATAGAGACCCGCCCGTCGCGTGTCAAAGGTCTTGCCGACCCCGTGCGGCGGACCCAAGGGAAGGTCGACGAACCTATGGTGGTTTTTGGATTATTTGAGTCGTGCGCTTGACAGGCCCCCCGGAAACCGAGGAGGCTTGCGCGCCAAGGAGCGTGTCCGGGATGACCACGAAACCTCCTTCTGGGTCTGGGCTGGCGGCGGCGGGGGCCGACGAAGATTCGGAAGACTCGGATGAAACGACTGACGCGGGCGACGCGACCCAGATGACCGA
>DATAZS010000097.1:0-3420 GCA_036271915.1 Polyangia bacterium | reverse complement strand
ATCAAGAGCGCAAAGAAGCTGGTCGAGAAAGAGCGTCCCGAGGTCTGGGACATTCTGGAAGAGGTCATCAAGGAACACCCGATCCTCCTCAACCGCGCGCCGACGCTGCACCGTCTGGGCATCCAGGCGTTCGAGCCGGTGTTGACCGAGGGCAAGGCGATCCAGCTGCACCCGCTCGTCTGCGCGGCGTTCAACGCCGACTTCGACGGCGACCAGATGGCCGTGCACGTGCCGCTGTCGCTCGAGGCGCAGATGGAAGCGCGCGTGCTGATGATGTCGACCAACAACATCCTCAGCCCCGCGAACGGGCGCCCGATCATCCTGCCGTCGCAGGACATCGTGCTCGGCCTCTACTACATGACGCGTGAGCGCATCTTCGCGAAGGGCGAATACCCGCACGCGCGCGAAGAGGACTCCAAAGGCAAGAAGGACAAGAGCGGCGCCGACACGAAGGTCGACAGGATCCCCGCCAACAAGATGCACGGCGTGTTCGGCTCCCCCGAGGAAGTGCGCATGGCGTACGACCACGGCGAGCTGGATCTCCAGGCGTCGATCCGCGTCCGCACGGGCGGCGCGGCCGGCGAGCCGCGCACGATCGTCGCGACGACGGTCGGTCGCGTCCTCATGTACGAGATCGTGCCGAAGGCGCTGCCGTTCAAGATCGTGAACCGCACGATGGGCAAGAAGCAGCTCGGCGATCTCATCGACAGCTGCTACCGCGCCTGCGGCCAGAAGGAGACCGTGCTCCTCGCCGACAAGCTCCGGTCGCTCGGTTATACGTTCGCGACGCGCGCCGGAATCTCGATCTGCGTCGACGATCTGCTCATCCCGGCCAAGAAGGTCCCGCTCCTCGAGACGGCCCGCAAGGACGTTCAGGAGATCGAGGAGCAGTACACCGAGGGTCTCATCACCGACGGCGAGCGCTACAACAAGGTCGTCGACATCTGGGCCCAGGTGTCGGAGCAGATCGCCGAAGAAATGATGAACGAGATCGGGTCGGAAGAGCTCGTGAACGACGAGACCGGCGAGAAGCGCCGCAGCCCGTCGTTCAACCCGATCTACATCATGGCGGACTCTGGTGCGCGCGGTTCGGCGCAGCAGATTCGTCAGCTGGCCGGCATGCGTGGCCTCATGGCCAAGCCGTCGGGCGAGATCATCGAGACGCCCATCACGACGAACTTTCGTGAAGGCCTCTCGGTCCTCCAGTACTTCATCTCGACGCACGGCGCTCGCAAGGGTCTCGCCGATACGGCGCTCAAGACCGCGAACTCGGGCTACCTCACGCGTCGTCTCGTCGACGTCGCGCAGGACTGCATCATCGCGGAGTACGACTGTGGCACGATCGACGGCATTGAGCTGTCCTCGCTCGTCGAAGGCGGCGAGATCATCGAGAAGCTCGGTGACCGCATCCTCGGCCGCGTCGCGACCGACGACATCTTCGACCCGTACACGGGCGAGGTGCTCGTGCAGTCGAGTGACGAGATCACCGAGGAGAAGGTCCGTATCATCGAGGACGCGGGCATCGACAAGGTGAAGATCCGCTCGGTGCTCACCTGTGAGACCCGGCGCGGCATCTGCGTGCTGTGCTACGGCCGCGACCTGGCGCGCGGTCACATGGTCAACATCGGCGAGGCCGTCGGCGTCATCGCGGCGCAGTCGATCGGCGAGCCGGGCACGCAGCTCACGATGCGCACGTTCCACATCGGCGGCGTCGGTCAGGTCCGCACCGAGCAGTCGCAGCTCGAGGCGCGCTACGACGGCATCGTCAAGATCGAGGGCACGGAGCTCGTCAAGCGCGAGAAGTACTGGATCGTCATGAACCGTCACGGCGAGCTCGTCGTGCAGGACGAGACGGGACGCGAGCGAGAGCGCTACGGCCTGACGTACGGCGCGAAGCTGCTCTTCGGTAACGGTCAGCACGTGAAGCCGGGCGCGCTCCTGTCAGAGTGGGATCCGTTCTCGGTGCCGATCCTCACCGAGGTCACGGGCGTCGTGAAGTTCGGCGACGTCATCGAGGGCGTCACGATGAGCGAGCAGCTCGACGAGGTCACGGGCCTGTCGCGCAAGAGCGTCACGGAGTCGAAGGACGCCGACCTGCGGCCGCGCATCTCGCTCAAGGACGACCACGGCAAGACGCTCAAGATCCCGAGCGGCGAGAACGACGCGCGGTACTTCCTGCCCGTCGGCTCGACGATCGCGGTTTCGGAAGGCGATCGCATCGAGGCCGGCGACATCATCGCGCGTATCCCGCGCGAGACGACGAAGACGAAGGACATCACGGGCGGCCTGCCGCGCGTGGCGGAGCTCTTCGAGTCGCGCAAGCCGAAGGAGCACGCCGTCATCGCCGAGATCGACGGCACCGTGTCGTTCGGCAAGGACACCAAGGGCAAGCGCAAGGTGCTCGTGACGCCGGAGCGCGGCGACGCCAAGGAGTACCTCATCTCCAAGGGCAAGCACCTCGCCGTCCGCGAGGGCGACAAGATCCGCGCGGGCGAGCCGCTCATGGACGGCGCCGCCAACCCGCACGACATCCTCAAGGTGCTCGGTGAGAAGGCGCTCGCGAAGTACTTGGTCGACGAGGTCCAGGAGGTTTATCGACTCCAGGGCGTCAAGATCAACGACAAGCACATCGAGACGATCGTGCGGCAGATGTTGCGCCGCATCCGCGTCATCGACGTGGGCGACACGGGCTTCCTCGTCGACGAGCACGTCGAGAAGTACGTCTTCGAAGAGGAGAACGATCGCGTGATCTCGCGCGGCGCCAAGGCTGCCCAGGGCGAGCCGTTGCTCCTCGGCATCACGAAGGCGTCGCTCTCGACGGAGAGCTTCATCTCGGCCTCGTCGTTCCAGGAGACCACCAAGGTGCTCACCGAGGCGGCCGTCCAGGGCAAGGTCGACTATCTCCGTGGTCTCAAGGAGAACGTCATCATGGGCCGCCTCATCCCAGCCGGCACGGGGCTCGGCGCCTACAAGCGCCTCTCGCTCCACGTCGACGAGCTCGAAGGTGACGAGATCCCGCACCCGCCGATCGTCTCGCCGCCCGTTCAGGTCGCGATCGGCGCCGGCGCCGACGAGTAGGCCGCGCGCGCCGATGAATCAAGGCCTGTCGAGCTTCGGCTCGGCAGGCCTTTTTCTTTTCTCACGTCACCAGAGGAAGGCCGCGCCACGCACGCCGCTCGCGTCGCCGTGCGCGGCGCGCACGAGCTGCGTCTGCAGATCCTTCGCGACCGTGTAGCGTTCGAGGAGCGCGGGCACCTTCGTGAACAGGCGCGTGTTGTTCGAGACGCCGCCGCCGAGCACGATGACGCGCGGGTCGAGCAGGTTGATGACGCCGGCGAGCGCGCGCGCGAGGCGGTCTTCGTAGATCGCGAAAGCCGCGAGGGCGCGCGGGTCGCCAGCGACGGCACGCGCGCCGACCGC
>DATAZS010000096.1:0-2228 GCA_036271915.1 Polyangia bacterium | reverse complement strand
TGGGGCGCGGCGCCGGGTTCTGATCGTACTTGAGCGTGAAGCCGACGCCGATGCTCAGATCTTTGTGCAGCGTCGTCGTGAGGCCGACCTTGCCGTTGATGCGCGTGTCCTTGAACGGGTCGACGCCGGGGTTGCCCGTGTTGACGTTGAGCGCCTGGCCTTCTTTGTTGAGGTTGAAGAGCGCCTCGACGCTGCCCGTGACGCCCGTGGCGTCCGACAGCTTGAGCGTCTCGCCCACGAACACGCGCGCCGAGTGGATGCTCACGGGGTCGAGCGTCTTCATGGGCACCTGGACGTAGCGCTCGTACGAGAAGTCGTAGCCGATTTCGGCGACGAGCAGCTGCAGGTCGTTCTTGAGCAGCTGGCGGCTGTAGCCGACCTGGCCGCCGCCCATGAACGTCTTGCCCGCGATCTTGTCGGCGCCGGCCTGCGCGAGCGCGTACCCGGCGTTGTTGAGCGTGAAGAAGCGGTCGTAGCGGCCCTTGGCGAGCCAGTTGTTCGTCGTCTCGATCGACTGCGAGTTGAGGTCCGTCGTGTTCGCCATCGTCGCGTCGGGCGTCGCCGTGATGATGCGCGACTTGCCGTAGGCGAGGTTGCCGTCGAGGGCCAGCTTGTTGCTGCCCTCCTTGCGCGACACGCTCGCGCCGACGCTGCCGTTGATCGTCTGCGAGTTGCCCGTCGTCGCGAGCAGGCCGCCCTTGACCTGCGACTTCCACTCGACGGCCTTGACCTGTTCCTGCTTGCCGAAGTCGAACTTGGGGTCGCTCTGCGCGGCGGCGCCGCGAGAGACGAGGGACACGAGAACGACGCCGAGCGCCGCGAACAGCCTGGTGGAGTGTCGGTTCATCTTAGGTCCGTCCTTGTAGGGGGCGGGCGCACGTTACGGACAAGCGCGCCGGCGCACAAGCGCGACGTGCGAGGTCGGGTTTGCGCGCGCTCAGACCGTGGCGGCGGGGCGGCTCGCGGCCTTCGCGCGGCGCGCCCAGAACAGATAAAGCAGCGGCGCCGCCAGCAGCGAGTACGACAGCAGGTGCCCGATGCGGCCGTCGGGGCCCATGAGCTCGGTGGCGTCGTGGAAGCCGCGGCTACCTTCGATGACGCCGCTCTCGGCGAGCTCGTGCACGCCGTAGATGAGGAGCTGTAACAAGAAGAGGCCGAGGAACAGCGATGTCACCTTGAGGACGACGCCGAGGTTGAGGCGGCTCGCGAAGCGCGTCCACGTGAACGCGATGATGGCGGCGAGCGCGATGCCCGCGCTCGCGCCCACGATGACCTCGGTCGTCTTGATGGCGAAGGCCTGCACGCCCAGATAGAAGACGGCCTCGAGGCCCTCGCGCGTCACGAGCATCGCCGTGACGAGCGCGACGCCCACGAGCGCGCGCCACGACGGCGCCGCCCCCTCGACGCCTACGACGCGGCCGAGCTTCGCCTCGATCTCGCCCTTGATGCGGCGGCCCATGCGCACGGCCTGCCACAGCAGCGCGCCCACGAGCGCGGCGGCGACGAGCGCGCCGATGCCTTCGTACAGCGGCTGGTTCGGCACCTGCTGCCACAGCCACGCGCCCACGACGCACGTCACGACCGAGATCGCGAGGCCGGCGCGCACGCCGCGCAGGAGGCCCGCGCGGTTCGTCTTGCGCAGATACGCGCTGATGACGCCGACGATCAGGAAGGACTCGAGACCTTCGCGGAACGTGACGAGGAGGGCGCCCAACATGGGCGCGAAATATAGCGTGGGAAGGGGCCCGTGCGCCAAGGGCGCCTCGCGGGCGTCGGTGATACTCTGCCCTCACCGATGAACAATTCACTGCGGCGGACCGCGCTCATGGTTGGATTGGCGACGACGCTCGCGCTCGGTGCGGCGTCTCCTGCGCGCGCCGACGAGGCCGCGGGGCACTACACGCTCGCGCTGCAGTACAAGCGCGAGGGCAAGCTGCCCGACGCGATCGCCGAGTGCCAGCGCGCGCTGCAGATCCGCCCCGACTACGCGGCGGCGCACTTCACGCTCGGCAACCTGTTTCGCGGGCAGGGCGACTACGCGCGCGCCGTGGGCGAGTTCGAGGCGACGGTCAAGCTGCAGCCCAAGGACGCGACGGCGCACGCGAACCTGGGCGCCGTCTACGCGCGGTTGAAGCGCCTCGACGACGCCATCCGCGAGCTCGAGGCCGCGCACGACCTCAAGCCGGACGACTACGAGACGCTCGTGTCGCTCGGCTTCGCCTACAAGC
>DATAZS010000095.1:0-9282 GCA_036271915.1 Polyangia bacterium | reverse complement strand
CCCGCCAGCGTCCGTCTCGGGGATCGTCGCGGACGCGCCGCGCCGGCCGCCGGCCGCCCAATAGACGTGAATCAAGGCCAGTCCCGTGAACGCGGCCGCGAGGACGCAGGCGAGCAGAATCATGTGGCGTCGAAGTTACCGTTTTGACGCTGGCGACGCTCACGCCGTCAGAGCACGCGCCGCAGGAACCCCACCCACATCGTGAGCAGCACCACGTTGCTCGCGGCGAACATCATGAGGCGGGGGATGATGCGATTCGAGGTCAGGTGGACGATCGAGTGCGCGAGCCTCAGCCCGACGTAGATCCATGATAGCCGCACGACGCTCGGCTCCGCGTGGTGCGTGACGTAGAAGGCCACGGCCACGGCGTAGAAGAGGACGGGCATCTCGAGCAGGTTCATGAGGTTGCGGTTCACGACCGCGACGTCGTTCGGGACCTCGGGGCTCTCGCCGAACTTGAACGCGCCCCGCGGCACGCGGCCCGCGCGCGCGGCGCGGACGCGCGTCATCCCCGTCATGAACGCCACGAGCTGCGTCCAGATCGCGAGCACGGCCACGGGAACGAAGATCGCCTCGGGCTCCATCGTGACGCGAGTCTAGTGTGTGAAGCGGAAGCCTGTCACTGGCGCTTGCGTCGGCCGCGGGCGTGCGCCGACGAGACGCCGCGCGCGCTGTTCGCCGTGAGCTGCTGCTGCTGGTTGTATTGGTGCCACCGTTCCGGTGCCAGCGCGCCACCTTCGAGGGCCGCGCGGATCGCGCACCCGGGCTCGCTCTGATGGCGGCAGTTCGTGAAGCGACAGGTGGCCGCGAGCGCGACGACGTCGTCGAACGGCACGACCTCCTCGATCTCCCACAGGCCCATCTCGCGCATGCCCGGCGTGTCGATCAGCAGCGCACCCGTCTCGGTCATGAAGAGCTCGCGGTGGGTCGTCGTGTGCCGGCCGCGCGCGTCGCCCGCGCGCACGTCGCCGATCTCCTGCGCCGATCGTCCGAGGAGCGCGTTGACGAGCGTCGACTTCCCGACGCCCGACATCCCGACGAGCGCCAACGTTTGTCCGGCGCGAACGAAGCGGCGCAGCTGCTCGACGCCGAGGCTGCTCTGCCCGCTCGTCGACACGACGGGGACGCCGGGGAAGGCGCGGGCCAACGTCGCCGCGACGGTCTCCGGCTCGGCGCTCAGATCGCTCTTGTTCACGATCAACACGGGCGTGGCACGGCTCTGCTCGACGGCCATGAGGTAACGCCGGATGCGCTCTTCATTGATGAGCCGACGATCGCGCGCCTCGACCTCGCCGCCGCCGAAGGCGCTGACGACGCCCACGACGTCGACGTTGGACGCGATGACCTGCGCCTCGGCGCGCGCGCCCGCGGCCCGGCGCACGAGGCACGTGCGGCGCGCGAGCAGGTGCTCGACGACGAGCGCGCCCGCCGACCCCGAGTACGTCCCCGCGACCCAGTCGCCGACCTGCGGGCGGTCGGCGGGCGTTCGCCACGCGGCCATGCGGCGGCCCGCGAGCACGGCCTTGCGAACGCCGTCGGCGGTCCACGACACGTAGCTCTCGCCGTGAGCGATCGCGATCCGCGCGGGGACACGCCCGCCCTCGAGCGCGCCGAGCTGCGCTTCGAAGAACGGATCGAAGCCGATCTGCGCGAGGGTCGGGGCGCTCAAGGCCCGATTGTATACGTCGACCACGGCGCGAGACGCACGGTCTATCGGCGAAGGGCCCGCTTCGTCAATTCGCGTCGCGAGGTCGCGATCGAACGTCGACGGTTGGACGAATCGCCCGCAACGCCGTCGTCCCCGCCCAAACGAGCACGAAGATCAGCGTGAGACGCTGAAAGACCGGCAGCGACGGCGGGCAGCTTCGGTAGTCGTCCATGACGCGCGCGGCGTACAGGACCGAATCAACGACCGTCGCCGCGAGCGACGCGATGGCGCCGCCCATCAGCAGTCTGTCGTCGACGAAGCGAACGGTGGCGTACAGGCTCACGCCCGCTGCGATCACGCCGGGGATCGCGGCCATGAACACGGCGACGGCGTGCCACGGTCCGGGCGCGATCGGGACGGAGAGAAATCCCAACACCGAGAGCGCGCCGCCGACGCGGACGACGGCCGCGACGACGCGATGTCCGGAGAACTCGGCGGGCAAGATCAGCCAAAAGGCCCCCATGCCGAAGGCGAACGCCATCATCGCGGCGCGCGCGAAGACGTGGCCGCCGTTGGGCGCGCCGTTGAGCGCCTGCTCACCCGTGAGGTCGCACAGGAAATTGAGCCAGAACGAGTGACCGACGCAGTGACGATCGATCTCCGTGCCGCCCGGATAGCGATGCATCGCGAGCGCGAGGAGCGCGCAGCCCACCACGATCATCGCGAGCACGATCGTGCCGCCGAGGCGCCGCAAGGCCTACGACCCTCCTACGTCGCCGGCGCGGGCAGCGCGCCCAGCACGACGGGCGCGGGCAACGCCGGCGCGTACGACAGCAGCAGCCGTCGAATGAAGAACCAATGCAGCGTGACGCCGATGATGACGGCGGCGTGAAACACCTCGTGCGGGCCCACCCAACGATCGATGAGGATCGGGTGGCGCGTCGCCTCGAGGATCGCACCCGCGGAGTAGGCGATGCCCGCGTACCACATGGGACGCACGACGTTGAAGCCGATCTGCCGTCCCAGCTTCAAGATCGAGAACAGGCCGATCCATCCGAGGCCAAGATACAAGATCAGCCCCGGCACGCCCGAAAAGGTGTGGAACCAGATCGCCTGCAGCGTGATGCCCACGGCGACGTAGCCCCAGATGAAGGTCAGCACGCCGCGTCGCCAGATGCCGTCGAACATGATGCCGTGAACGGCGGTGAAGGTCCCCGCGATGAGCAGCCAGATCGCGAAGTAGTCCATGCGCTGCATGACGGTGCGCGCGGAGCAGCCGCGATCGAGCGAGTGATACACGCCGCTTACCCCCAACGTCAGCACGACGCAGACGACGTAGACGATGACGGCGTTGGCGCGATATCGGCACCCGCGCGCGAGCCGAACCAGCGGCAAGCCGGCGCCGAGCGCGACGCAGGCGGCCGCCAGGTGCGACAGCGAGCTGACCGGCTGACAAAAACCCGGAATGGCCCGCATCACGTCGCCAGGAATTAATGGCACCACTCAGAGTAGCACCGCCAAACGAACTAAGTTCCAATGACCGTCGCTCACACGCAAATGTGAGCGACCTTTGCATACAGCGCGCACATGACGTGCGCGATCCGATCAACGCTTCGTGTAGAGGTTCACCTGGATGGCGCCGTTTCCGCCCACCTCGAACAGCGTGAAGGTCGTCGTCGTCGCCGTGAAGCCGGCCGTGCCGCCGTTGTCGCCGCCGTCGCCGGGCGGCGGGCACGTGGGCGTGAACATGACCTCGGAGCCGGTGACCATGACGCTGCCGGCCTGACGTTCGGTCGTCGCGCCCGTGGACTGAGTCAGCTGAATCGAGAACGTACCCGTCGTGGTCGCCGGGATGACGAGCGTCGCGCGGCGCGGCGGCTGGCCATCGGCCTGGACGCTGGCGTCGGCCGTCGGATAAACCGTGAACGCGGTCAGGTCGTAGGTGCCGCCCGTGATCGGGCCACCCGCGGGCGTCGGCGCCGCGCCCGTGCCCACGGTCGGAATGACGCAGGGACCGGTGGCGTCGGCCGTATTGCAGGTCGGGCCGATGTTCGCCTCCGTGCTCGTCCCGCAGGTCGCGGCGCTTCCGTCGGACGCGTCGCCGCCGCCGTCCGTGCTTCCGCCCGCGCCCGCGGCGCCCGCACCAGCGGTGCCAGCGCCGGCCGTGCCCGCGTCACCGGCGCCGGCCGTGCCCGCGTCGCCGGCACCCGCCGAGCCGCTTCCCGCTGAGCCGCCGTCCGCGCCCGCCGTGCCCGTCGCGCCCGCGGAGCCGCTGCCCGCGGCGCCTGACGCGCCCGCGGAGCCTTTGGCCCCCGCTGTTCCGGGCGAGCCGCCCGAGGAGCTGCCGCAGCCGTTCGCCGCGACGAAGATGATGGAGAGCGAGAGCAAGAGAGTGGTCGTGCGCATGGCGAACCCCGTTCGACAGAATTAGGAAAAGCTTGAGTTGAAGATCGAACGGATCGCGGTGCCTCGGAATATTTCGGCGCGCCCTTTCGTTGAGCACGCAAATGAAATTTCCGACGGTTCTCTTCGTCATGGCGATCGCGTTCGCGCCCCTCGCTTGGGCCAACGCGCCCACGCCCACCATCACGCGTAAGGTGATCGAGGAGCACGAGATCACGGGGACGAACCGGGTCCTGCAGCTCGTCCTGGTCGAGATCCCCGTGGGCGGCCAGAGCCAGCCTCACGTCCACTCGGTCCCCGCGCTCAACTACATCATCTCGGGCGTCGTCGAGTCGCGCTTCGAGGGCGAGGCCGTGAAGACGTACAAGGCGGGCGACTCATATCAAGATCCCGCGAACAAGAAGCACCTCGAGTTCAAGAACGTCAGCCGTACGGAGCCGCTCAAGTTCGTGCTCGCCGTCGAGGTCGAGAAGGGGCAACCCTTAATGCACGTGCGGCCCTGAGGGCAGCACGCGCCGTGACGGGGTCTTCTCTATTGGCCTTCAGATGCAGGATCAGGCGCAGGTTCCCCGGACACCTCCGGCGACACGGTCGCCTCTCCCCGCGCACAGTCGCAATCTTTCGGCGGCAGCTCGTGGATCTCGCACAAGGGGTTGTGCTGTCCGTCGCTCACGCAGCGCGCGCATTGGCAGATGTAGCCGATGCTGAGCCCGACGGGCGCGCTGCCGACTGGCGTCCACCAGCCCTTGGGTGTCCAGGTCATCGCGACGCTCTACTCCGTTTCCGGTGCGGTCACGGCAGGCTCGACAGAGGTCGCGACGACGGGCGCCGCAACTGGTTCGTCGGGGGCCACGGGTGCGCTCGCCGCCGTCGTCGTCACGCGCTTGGGTCCGTAGTAGTTCAGATCGCGTAGGCCTTGGCGGGTCATTCTCGTCTCGGAAATCATTGTCACCTCTGGTTGTTGGATCGCCGCGCAAACTGATCGAACGCCGATTGAACGTTCGTTCACGCGTGCGCGTTGAATACGCCACCCCAAGCGAGCCGCCGAAACGTGGACCGACGACCGACTCACACGTCGCGCGCTCGATTTCGAGAGCGAGGGGCGACTGTGGACGCGATCGGGGGCCACGTCTATAGCGATGTTGCCACTCCGCGCATCACGGGTAGCATTCGCGCGGAGGATCGAGATGAGCGAGAGCACACGGCAGCTGGCACTGGTCACGGGCGCGTCGAGCGGAATCGGGCTCGCGTACGCGCAGGCGCTCGCGCGGCGCGGTTGCGATCTGATCCTCGTGGGGCGGCGGCGCGAGCGCCTCGACGCGCTCGCCGACGAGGTGCGCGCCGCGGGCGCGCGCGCCGAGGTCGTCGTCGCGGATCTCGGCGGCGCCGAAGGGATCGCCGAGGTTGCGTCGCTGTGTCGCGCGCGGCCGCTCGATCTGCTCGTCAACAACGCGGGCGTAGGTCACTACATGCGCTTCGCGCAGCTGCCACCCGAGCGGCTCGAGGAGTTGCTGCAGGTCAACACCGTCGCCGTCGTGAAGCTCGCGCGCGCCGCGCTCGACGGGATGTTGCCGCGCGGGCGGGGGGCGATCATCAACGTGTCGTCGCTGCTGGCGTTCAGCGGCCCATTGCGCCTCCCGTTCCTGCCGATGCGCGCCGTCTACGCGGGCACGAAGGCCTTTCTCGTGGCCTTCACGCAGGCGCTGGCCGCCGAGCTCGAGGGCACGGGCGTGAAGCTGCAGGTCGTATGTCCGGGCGTCGTCGTCTCGGAGTTTCAAACGCGTCAGGGCATGGACATGACGGGCCGCCCTCGGATGGCCGTGGACGACTTCGTGCGCGCCAGCCTCGCCGATCTCGACGCGGGCGTCCTCGTGAGCATCCCGCCGCTCGAGGATCTGGCCGCGTTCGGCGACGTCGATGCCGCGCAAGCGAAGCTCTTCACGCAAGCGACGCGCCCCACGCTCGCCGCGCGATACGCCAGCGCCGTCACAGGTCGATGAGCGACCCGATCTCGACGACCTGATCCGGGGGGATGCCGAAGTGCTCGGTCGCGGGCCTCGCGTTGCGCGCGAGGAGTGAGAAGAGCCACTCGCTCGCGCGCCCCATCTTCCCGGCCGAGGTCGCGGCGAAGGTGTGGTGACCCAGGTAGTACGTGACGTCGTTCATGTCGATCGGCAGACCGTGACGCGCGATCGCCTGCGCGAGCGCCGCGGGCACGTCGGGCCGATCCATGAAGCCGTTCTTGATCGAGAGGTGATGAAGGCCGCCGTCGAGGGTCTCGAGCTCGATCTCCATCGCGTGGGGCGCGCGGAGGGTCGCGAGCTTGAGGACGACGACCTGTTCGGGGAGGGCGCGGATTCGATCGAGGAA
Source organism: Polyangia bacterium (assembly GCA_036271915.1). Lineage (GTDB taxonomy): Bacteria > Myxococcota_A > Polyangia > Fen-1088 > Fen-1088 > DASZFV01. Next base: position 2,861 of record DATAZS010000095.1, on the reverse strand, counting down.
GCTCGACAGCACGGGCGGGACGCCGTCGACCTCGCCCGACACGAAGATCCCCGCGCCGGCGACGCGCGCGACGTCCCTGCCCGCGCCGTCGTCGACGAACAGGCGATCGAGCCGCTCGGCGTTGGACGCCAGGCGCGCGCGGTACAAGGTCCAGCCGCGCTTCCACGTGAACATCACGACGAAGAGCGCGAGGCCGATGAGCACGGGGATGAACCCGCCCTCGGTCAGCTTGGAGAGCGTCGCGCCGAAGAACGGAACGTCAAAGGAAAGAAAGAGCGCCACCAACGGCACTGATTTCCAAAGGGGCCAGCGCCACGCCCTGCGTGTCACTTCGAAGAAGATGAGTGACGTGATGACCATCGTGCCCGTGACGGCCAAGCCATACGCGGCGGCGAGGCGGCTCGAATGTCGAAACACGAGGACGAGCGCGACGCACGCGGTGCACAGACACCAGTTGATGGCGGGGACGTAGACCTGACCCTCGGCCTGGCTCGACGTGTGCGTCACGGTGAGGACCGGGAAGTAGCCGAGCTGGATCGCCTGGTGGGTCAGCGAGAACACGCCCGAGATCAGGGCTTGCGAGGCGATGACGGTCGCCGCGGTCGCGAGGCCGACGAGCGCATACGTCCACGGTCCGCGCGGCGCCATCGAGAAGAAGGACATCGCGGTGTCCGAAGGCATCGACAACATGAGCGCGCCCTGTCCGAAGTAGCCGACGACGAGGGCCGGCATGACGAGCAGGAACCAGGCGGCGCGGATCGGCGCGCGGCCGAAGTGTCCGAGGTCGGCGTACAGCGCCTCGACGCCCGTGATGGCCAACACGACGGAGCCGAGCACGAGGAAGCCGTGGCCACGGTGCACGGCGAAGAAGCGCACGGCGTGCGACGGATCGAGCGCGGCCAACACGCCCGGGTGTCGAAGGATCTGCCGCGCGCCTAGAACGCCGAGGACGATGAACCAAACGAGCATGACGGGGCCGAAGAGCTTGCCGATCGTGCCCGTGCCGCGTCGCTGGAGGATGAACAGCGCGACGAGGATGAGGCAGGTCGCGGGCACGACGATCGCGCGGTGCTCGGGCGCCGCCACCCGCAAGCCCTCGATGGCGCTCAGCACCGAGATCGACGGCGTGATGACGCCGTCGCCGAAGAGCAGCGCGGCGCCGACGAGCACGAGCGCCGTCATCCAGCGTGTCCCGCCGTGGCCGTCGCGCAGACGTTCGGGGAGGAGCGCGAACAGCGCGAAGATCCCGCCTTCTCCGTTCTTGTCGGCGCGCACGACGAAGGTCAGGTACTTCACGGCGACGACGACGACGAGCGACCAGAAGATCAGCGAGAGAATGCCGAGGATCGCGCCGGGCGTCGGCGCGACGCCGCGGCCTGGCGTCAGACACTCGTGCAACGTGTAGAGCGGGCTCGTGCCAATGTCGCCGAAGACGACACCCAGCGCGCCCAGCGTCAGCGATGAGAGGCGCGGCTTCGCGTCGGCGCGCACGAGACCGTATCAATAAGTCGTCTCACGTGAGAGACAAGGGTCCGGCACCGATTGTCGGACCCTTCGCATCTATTCGTGAGCCCGGAGTCATGTTGCCTTGCGAAGGCGCACGGCGATGGGAACGTTTCCGGTTGTTCTCATCTCGCGTGGAAACCCAAGGCCGTGACCCGTTGAGCTCTCTGCCCGGGAGGGTCGGCGAAGCCATTCGTCGAACGTGGTGGCGCGCCGCCGATCAGGGCGCGGAGGTCGACGGGCTCGCACCGCACGCCGCCGAGCTCTTCAGCACGAGCCAGCTCGAGGAGCACGCGCGCGCGCTCGCGGCGCGACACCGGCTCGAATCGAAGCGGGCTGGGCTGGCCGATGGCCTGCTGCCGCGCCTCGCCGCCAACGCGGCGGCGCTCGAGGAGGCGCACGCGTTCATCACGCGCGTGGCGTCGAACGGGACGCGCATCACGCCGGCGGCCGAGTGGTTCATCGACAACTACCACATCATCGAAGAGCAGATTCGCACGGCGCGGCGCCACCTGCCGCGCGCCTACAACCGTGAGCTCCCGCGCCTCGCCAACGCGCTCGCGGGCGGCGTGCCGCGCGTCTACGACATCGTGCTCGAGCTGATCTCGCACTCGGAGGGCCGGGTCGACGTCGAGGGCCTGCGCGCCTTCGTCACCTCCTACCAGACCGTCACGCCGCTGCGTCTCGGCGAGCTGTGGGCCATCCCCATCATGCTGCGGCTCGCGCTCATCGAGAGCTTGCGGCGCGTCGTCGCCGCCGTGACGGCGGGGCGCAGCGATCGCCAGAGCGCCAAGTACTGGGTGGAGCGCATGATCGCGACGGCCGCGGACGCGCCGTCGCGGGTCGTCTCGGTGCTCGCAGAGATGATCGACGCGAGCCCGCCGCTCACGAACTCGTTCGTCGCCGAGTTCTCGACGCGGCTGCAGGGCAAGGGCGCGGCGCTCATGTTCCCCATCACGTGGCTCGAGCAGCGCCTGTCGGAGCGCGGACAGACCATCGAGCACATCTTCCAGGTCGTCAGCCAGGGACAGGCCGAGCACCAGGTCGCCATCGGGAACAACATCGGCAGCCTGCGCCTGCTGGGCGCCACCGATTGGCGGTCCTTCGTCGAGGGCGTGAGCGTCGTCGACGCGACGCTGAGATCCGATCCCGCGGGCGTCTACGCGCTGATGGACTTCACGACGCGCGACCAATACCGACGCGCCGTCGAGGAGATCGCGAAGTGCAGCCCCGCGTCGGAGGATGAGGTCGCGCGCACGGCCGTGCGGCTCGCCACGGAGGCTGGCGGCGCCCACGTCGGTCAGTTCCTGCTCGACGCGGGCCGCTCGCAGCTCGAGCGCGCGGTCTCGGCGCGGCGG
>DATAZS010000094.1:0-1658 GCA_036271915.1 Polyangia bacterium | reverse complement strand
AGTAGCCCGCTCGTGACCACCGAATACACCGTCAAGGCCGTCCGCGCGATTCACGACCTGCCGCTGCCGGAGCTCATCCTCCGCGCGCAGACCGTGCACCGGGAGCACCACCCCGAGCGCGAGGTCCAGCTGTGCTCGCTGCTGTCGGTGAAGACGGGCGGCTGTCCCGAAGACTGCTCGTACTGCACGCAGTCGTCGCGCTACGACACGGGCCTCGAGAAACAGCGCATGATGAAGCCGCCCGAGGTGCTCGAGGCGGCGCAGAAGGCGAAGTCCGCGGGCGCGAGCCGCTTCTGCATGGGCGCCGCCTGGCGCGAGGTCAAGGACGGCCCGGCGTTCGACGAGGTGCTCGAGATGGTGCGCGGCGTGCGCGCGCTCGGCATGGAGGCGTGCTGCACGCTGGGCATGCTGAACGAGGACCAGGCCAAGCGCCTCGCCGAGGCGGGGCTGTCGGCCTACAACCACAACCTCGACACGTCGCGATCGTTCTACGGCTCGATCATCACGACGCGCACCTACGACGACCGGCTCCGCACGATCCAGAACGTGCGCAAGGCCGGCATCACCGTGTGCTCGGGCGGCATCATCGGCATGGGCGAGTCGCTCGACGACCGCTGCGGCATGCTCATGGTGCTGGCCAACATGGATCCCCAGCCCGAGAGCGTGCCCGTGAACGCGCTCGCGTCGATGCCCGACGGCGTGCGCACGGCGCTGTCGGAGCGGCCGCCCGTCGATCCGCTCGAGCTCGTGCGCATGATCGCGACGGCGCGCATCCTCATGCCGAAGGCGCGCGTGCGCCTGTCGGCGGGGCGCGACCGGTTGAGCCGCGAGGCGCAGGTGCTGTGCTTCCTCGCGGGCGCGAACTCGATCTTCTACGGTGAGAAGCTGCTCACCACCGGCAACCCCGACGTCGAGGCCGACCGCGCGCTGCTGCGCGACGCGGGCCTTCACGCCGCCGTCGTCGGCGACTGAACCGCTCCCTCTCATCAACAAAGGATCGACAGCCGCCGTGACACCCACACCTGCTGCCCTCACGCTCGACGCCTCCGAGATCTCCAAGCTGCAGCCGTGGCGACGCCCATGGTGGCACGCGGCGCGCGGCGATGAGCCGACGTTCTACTGGATGGTCCTCATCCATGTGTCGGCGCTCGCGGGCATGCTGCTATTCCCGCTGCCGGGCTGGCGCATCGCGCTCACGGCGTGGTCGATCTACTTCCTGGGTGGCCTCGGCACGACGGTCTGCTTTCACCGCGCGCTCTCGCACAAGACGCTCAAGCTGCACCCCGTCCCGCGCGACATCCTGATCTTCCTCGCGATGATGAACGGCTCGGGCTCGCCGCTGTCGTGGGTCGCGAACCACCGCCTGCACCACGCGAAGTCGGACACGCCCGAAGACGTGTCGAGCCCGCGCATCGGCGGCTTCTGGTGGTCGCACCTGCGCTGGCTGTGGCAGGCGGGCTCGGCGCCCGTCGCGAAGTACTGCAAGGAGCTGAACACGCCGTCGTTCCAGAAGTGGACGCGCCTGCAGATCCCGCTGTTCGGGCTCGCGTTCTTCCTGGGCGTGCCGTTCGGACTTTATTTCGCCGCGCCCGCGCACGGCCTCGCGTCGGCGCACCCCGTGCTGGCGGCGCTGTTCTGGATCGGGCCGATTCGCCTCG
>DATAZS010000093.1:0-6843 GCA_036271915.1 Polyangia bacterium | reverse complement strand
CGCCCGTGATCATGACGGGCGACGCGCCCGAGCCCGCGAGCACGCCCGGGATCACCGTCGCCGAGTCGTCCTCGGGCGCGCCCGGGGGGGTCGTCGTCGGATCGGTCGTGCGGTAGCGTCCGATGCCGTCGTAGCTGAGCGTCGCGAGGCCGAACGGATCGAAGCGGCCGTGGCAGGCCGCGCCGCACGTCGTGTCGCGCGTCGTCGCCTGCTGGCGCGTGCTGCCCGTGATCGTGGCCGCGATCGTGTTGGCGTTCGCGGGCGGCGGCGGCAGCACGGGCGCGCACAGCAGGTTGTAGTAGACCCACAGGCCGCGGTGGATGACGTCGTCACCGATGGCGTTCTTGTTCGATGCGGCCAGCAGCGCCGGCTGCGTGAGCACGCCCGCGCCGTAGGCGTCGCCGGTCGTCGTGATCGCCTGCAGCGTCGTCCCCGTGACGGCGGGCAAGCCGTACGCGGCCGCCATCGCCTCGTTCGCGTAGATCGTGCGCGACGTGAAGAGATCGCCGAAGTGGCCGCTCCACATGACGTCGTTGAGGAACAGCTGCGCGCTCTGATACAGCGTCCCCTGCAGCGCCGCGAACCCCGGGTACGCCGTCGCGTCCTTCTGGACGAAGGGCAGCATCTCGAAGTCCAGGTAGTACGAGACCTTCTTCATGAGGTTCGCGCGCGCCGCGGGCAGCGCCATGAGCCGCGTGACCTGCGCCGCGAGCACGTCGGGCTGCGTGAGCGAGCCGTCCTTCGCCGCCGCGAAGAGCGCCGCGTCCGGCGACGAGTTCAGCAGCGCGAAGCTCACGGCCGACGCGAGCTCGTACGGCGTGAGCGCGATCTTGCCCGTGGCCGTGGCGGCGTTCGTCCCGATCTCCGAGCGGTAGAGGAACGCGGGGTGCAGCAGCGCCGCCTCGATCGTGAGCTGCACCTGGCGCGTCTGTCCGTCGGTCGCCGCCGAATTGAAGATCGACAGCAGCCCCCCGATCTCGGCGTCCGTCACGGGGCGCCGCCACGCGAGCGGCAACGTCGCGCGCAGGTACGCCTCGACGCAGGTCGCGTCGACGGCGCCCGCGGCGCACGGCGCGAGCGGCGTCGCCATCAACAGCGACGCCACTTGATCTGCGGCGCGCAGGTACGCCTGCACGGTCGTCGTCTCGAGCTCGGCGTTCTCGTTGAACGAGTACGCGCCGCTGCCGCTCGGCGGCGAGGTCACGTCGACCGCGGCGGGGAACGTCACGCCGAACGCGTCGTGGACGACGTTGCGGTACTGCTGATCCGACAGCAGCGTGAGGCGCGCCTGCGCGAACGACGCGCCTTGCGCGCAAACCGGCGTCGCGGCGCCGCCCGTACCGGTCACGCCCCCGGAGGCGCCGCCTCCCGTCGCGCCGCCAATGCCCGCGCCGCTCGCGCCGGACTGGGCGCCCGCACGATCGATGCGACCAGTGCACGCCGCGAAGCCGAGCAGGGCCAACAGCGCACAATCTTTGAGCTCGCGACGCAACTTCATCTCGTCCAGCCCTCGGTTAGACGCCGGCCGCGACGTCGCGCAGGCACGCAACCGTACGCGCGCGCTGCGTCGGCGGCGCAGCGCTACGGGCGGGCGCTGGATGAGCGTCGGCGCCAGAAGATGGCGGCGAGCAAGAGCGCGAGGGACGGGAGCGTCGGGCGGCCGCCCGCGATGTCGCAGCCGCTCGCGGCCGCCGCGTCGGTCGCTCCCGCGGTGTCCGTAGCCGCATTCGACGCTGGATTCGACGCCACGCCAGCCTCCGTCCCGGCGTCGGGGTCCGTGTCCGCGACCGTCGGATCGGCGGGCGCCACGGGACGCGCGATGCCCGTGACCGTCATCGTGACGACTCGCAGGCCCTGGCCGTCGTCCGCGTTGAGCTGCCAGACGTCCGTGTTCACGCCGAGCGCGGCCGGCGACACGCGGATGAGCTGCTCGACCGACATGCCCGGCCCGATGATCGTCCCCTCGTCGAGCGGCGACTGCACGACGAAGGACGGCGACGTCGGCGGCTTCGACTTCTCGATGACGACGGCGACGTCGCCGTCGTTGGCGAGCTGCACGACCGTCGTCTGCGCGGCGCCGAGGTACATCTCCCCGAGATCGAACCCGGTGGGCGCGATGCGCAGCTTGCCGCCGCCGAGAGCCGAGCCCGCGATCGCGACGGCCGCGACTGCGCTGCCCGCCGAGAGGCTGAAGAAGCCGGACGAGCTGCCGATCGCCGTGGGCGTGAACGTGATCGTCGCCGTCACCGCGCCGCCCGCGGGCACCGTCGTCCCGATCGCGGGCAGCCCCGTCATGACGAAAGGCGCGTCCGGCGTCGCGAGCCCCGTGATCACGAGCGGCGTCGCGCTCACGTTCGTGACCGTCACCGTCTGCGCGGCCGTCGTTCCGATCACGGAGGGCGCGAACGTCACGATCGTCGGCGTCACGGCGAAGGTGGGCGTCGTCGCCTGACCGACGCCCGTGAGCGGGATCGCGAAGGTGCCGCCGTCCGTCGTGATCTCGAGCGCTCCCGAGACTGGCCCCTCCGTCGTGGGGTGGAATGCGATGGGCAAGGAGAAGGTCGCGCCCGCAGAGGCGACGAACGGCGGAGCGGGCGCGGCGTCCGTGAGCGAGAAGTCGCCGACGACGCCGAGCGCGGCGACGTTGACGGCGGCAGACACCGTCACCTGCACGGCCGAGATCGTCTGCTCCCCCACGAGCGTGGGCGGGAACGCCAGGCCCTCGGCGCGCAGCGGCGGCGCGCTCGTGAGGCCGAAGCCCACGACATGACCGTCGCGCGTCCCGACGTAGATGCGCCCGTCGCCCACGGCAGGCGCCGTGAACTTCGCGGCCGTGCCGATGCCGGCCAGGTAGCGCAACGTGAGCGCGCCGCCCGTCGGGGCGGCGTCGTAGGCGCGCAGCTGCGACGCCGTTCCGTCCCAGCCGGAAGACCACACCGACCACAGGAGCGCCGACCCCGAGCGCGTGCCGTCCGAGGTCACGACGACGGCGCTCGAGCCATAGCCGAAGGACGTCGTCGTCGTCGCCGCGAGCGAGAACGCGGGCGTCGCGCCGTCTACGCCGACGCCGTACTGGTACGCGCGCAGGCACCCCGCCGGATCGGCGGAGTCCGCGCATCCATCGATGACGGGCACGTACACGTAGCCTCCGTCGCCGGGCCACACGCTGGGCTTCGACCACACGCCGCCATAAGGTCCGAGGCGCTGCAGCACCTGATCGGTGCCGCTCGCGCCTTGCTGAAAGCCGCCGAGATCGTCGCGGTCGAGCAGGTAGAGGTAGCCCTCCTTGCCGACCTGCGCGAGGAGATTGGGGTGCGCGTCGGTGCCCAAGCCGGCGGGCAGGCCCACGGGGGCCCCCGAGCCGAGATCGACGTCGCTCACGTTGAGCGCCACGCTCTCGGTCGGCGAGAAGAAGTCGGTCGCGGCGAGCGAGCCGTCGGCTTGCACGGCGACGCGCACGACGGCCTCACCCAGCGTGCCGGGCGGCGTCTTCCCCGCGATGGGCGTCGTCGCGTTGACCCAGTCGTTGCCCGTCGCGAACAGGATCTGCCCGTCGCCGTCGGACATGAGGCCGCCGCCCGACTGCCAGATGCCGCCGCCGTTCGTGCGGCTCGCGCCCGCCTCCGTCGTCCACATCGTCGTGATCGCGCCACTCGTCGAGACGCCGACGATCCAGCCGGCGTACGGCCACTCGTCGCAGTGCGCGCCGAACCCGGCGTAGACGACTCCGTTCATGAGCAGAAGGCCGGGCCGCTGCGCCTGGTGAGTCGGATCGAACGTCACAGTGGGATCGTTGGCTGCCGTGCCCGCGATCGCGACGGGGAAGCCAGCGCGCTCGGCGCCCGTCGCGAGATCGACGGCGTGCGCGAGCCACAGCGCCGTGCCGCTCGCGCCGCTCGCGTACGTCTTCGAGAACAGGTACGCCGTGCCCGTCGTGGCGTCGATCGCGGGCGTTCCCGTGACGCCGATCGTGGGCTGCAGATCGGCGCAGTTCAGATCAGCGGCGTTCCACGGCGTCCCGAGGTCGCGCGACCACGACGTCGCGCCCGTCACGGGGTCGAGCGCGTAGAGGTTGTTGTTCTCCGTCGCGACGAACAGCACGCCGTTCGAGAACAGCGGCTGCGCGTAGATCGAGCCGTCGAGCGTCGTATCGAAGAGCTGGCCGAAGTACGGGCTGCTCACGGTCGTCGGATCGAGGAGCGGCTGATTCGAGTACCAGCCCGTCCGCAGCGTATCGGCTGACATGACGCTCTCGGTGGAGGCGACCGTCGCGGCGCGCGTCGTGACGTCGATGGGGTCGGCCCCGTTGGCGCCGCGCACGCACGCGGCGGCGCCCATGATCAAGCACATCGCGAGGCAAAATACGCTGGGGCGGCCGTTCATTGGACCCACTCCGCATCGGCTGCTTGCACGTCCGAGGTTGAGCGCAATCCGCGTGCCCGCGCCTTCTTCCGCTCCGCGCGGCGGGTGAGTGTCCGGCGACGTGCGCAATTTTCGTACAGCGCGCAGGTTTTCGTATCGAGCGCGGACACGCACGACGCAGGTGTCCTAGGGTCGTGACCCGAGTAAGCTCTGCAGCATGGGGCAGTCGATCGGAGCGTGGCTCTGGGTCTCTCTGATCATCTCGTCGATCGGCTTCGTGCTGTTCGTCTACGGCCGCAAGCAAGCGCGGCTGCCTCAGCTCGTCGTCGGGCTCGCGCTGCTCGTGTATCCGTACTTCGTCACGGCGATGACGCCGATGTTGATCGTGGGCGGCGCGCTGCTCGCGGCGCTGTTCGTCGTCGTGCGCCTCGGCTGGTGATCGTCAAGGACGCGGCGCGATCATGGCGCGCAGCCAGCGTGACATGCGCTCGGCGTAGCCGCTGCCCCAGCCCCGGTTGATGTGGCGGATGGTACCGGTCGCGTCGACGAGGAACGTCGTCGGGAAGCGCTCCTGCCCCCAGGCGCGCGCCGTAACGCGGTCGCGATCGAGCGCGAGCTCGGCGCCCGCGGGCAGCGGGTGAGCGGCCACGAAGCGTTTCACCGTGGGCGGGTCCTCGCCGACGGCGACGATGATGAGGCGCGCGCGCGTCGGCAGGCGCGCCTCGACGGCCGCGAGGTCGGCGAGCGCGGCGTGGCACGGACCGCACCACGTCGCGGAGAAGTCGACGATCGTGACGCCGCCCTCGAGCGACGCGGGCGTGAACGGCCGTCCGTCGATGGTCAGCAGGTCGAGCGCGGGCGCGTGGTCGCCGACGCCGGGCGCCAGCGGATCAGCGAGCCCGAGCGCGAGCAGCAGCGCGAGCGCGAAGCGCATGCGCGCAGTCTAGCGTCTGCGCGCCGCGCGCGAAAATGCCGTGCCGCTCGCCGTTATGACGACACAAGGGTTAGCGTGGCGAGCGACACGGGTTCCCTCAGTCGAACGCGAGGCGGCTTTTTGACGGCGCGAACGACGACGATCGTTTTAAAGACAGACGCCCGCGAGGCAGCCCAACGTCGTCCCAGGATCACACTTCGGCGGCCCCATGCCGGTCTGGCAGACACCTCCTAGGCACGTGTCCAGCGTGCACGACGCCGCGCCGGCGCACGGCGTGTCGTCGGGCGCGGGTTGGCTGCCGCACGTGCCCGCGTTGCACGTCGTCACCTGACACGGGTCGGTAGACGCGGGGCACGTGGGCGAGCCGCCCTGGCACGAGCCGCCCATGCAAGTCTTGCCCGTCAGGCAGGCGTTGTCGCTGCACGGCGTGGTGTCGGGGTCGACGGGGAAGGAACAGTTCCCCGAGCCCGCGTCGCAATTGCCCGCCATGTGACACACGGGCGCGGTCCCGCACGCCTTGGATGCCCCCGTGACGCACACGCCGCTCATGCAGACGTCCGGGGTGCACATGTTGTTGTCGCTGTTGCACGTCGTCCCGTCGGAGACGACGCTGGTCGGCTTGCAGGTGCCGGAGGACATGTCGCACGCCTGCGCGCCCGCGCACGCCGTGGCGCCCGGACAGCTGAGCTGGGTTCCCTTGCAAACCCCTCCCTGACAAGCGTCGTTATTCGTGCACGAGTTGGCGTCGTTGCACGAGATGGTGTTGTTCGTGTGCACACAGCCCGTCGAGGCGTTGCAGCTGTCGTCGGTGCAGGGGTTGCTGTCGTCGCACCCGATCGGCGGGCTCGTGCACACCCCACCCGAGCACATGCCGTTGTTCGGGCCCTGGGAATGACAGAGGTCCGAGATCGTGCAGGGGGTGTTCTCGGCGTTCTGGCAAGTGCCCGTGGCGTTGCACGCCTTGCACGCGCCGCAGCTGGCGGCCGAGCAGCACACGCTGTCGGTGCAGAACAAGCCGGGACCGCACTGGTCCGTCGTCGCGCACGTCGCGCCCGGGGCCTTCTTGCCGCATAAGTTGCCAACGCACGTGTTGGGCGAGACGCAGTCGTTGTTCGACGCGCAGGTCTCGTTGCATTTGTTGTTGGAGCCGTTGCACATGAAGGGACTGCACGAGTTCGTCGTGCCACCCATGTTGCAGTTGCCCGCGCCGTCGCAGGTCTTCTCGAGCGTGACCGACGACGCGCCCGCTGGGCACGACGGCCCCTGGCACTGAGTGCTCGCAGGCCACTTCTGACACCCGCCCTTGCCGTCGCACTTGCCGTTGTTGCCGCAGCTCGACGACGCAGAGACGCCGCAGGTGCTGCTCGGATCGATCGCGTTGAGCGCGACCGGTGAGCACGTCCCCATCGACGCCGTCAGCGTACATGATTGGCAGGGTCCGCTGCAGGCGACGTTGCAGCACACGTTCTGCGCCGAGCACACGAGGCCCGTCTGGCACTCGGCCGTCGCGGCGCACGTCCCTCCCGGTGGCTTGAGGCCGCACGAGC
>DATAZS010000092.1:0-6825 GCA_036271915.1 Polyangia bacterium | reverse complement strand
AGGAGCGCTCCGGATCGACTCTTTCCATCCAACGACGCGCGACCTGGTGCCTGAGCGCCGGCCCGCCGTTTTAACCGTCAGCGAGGAGGAGTCTCCGTGCTCGCTTACCTTCGAAAGCTTTTGTATTGGGGTGCGGCCGCGATTGGCGCGGTCGCGTCGGCGATTGCATTTCATGGAGCCGTCTCGGCATCGGGCGCACGCCCGAAGACACCTGTCCCCACCGCGTCGGCCGCCACGGCGTCGGTCGATGGGCCAGCCCCCGGGCTCGGCGAAGCATCGTCCTTGGGATCTCCCTTGGGCTCTTCGCTCGACACCTCCGGCTCGGCGCCGAGCTGCCTCACCAACACGATCTGCGCTGTAAAAGAGAAAATTCGTTGGCAAACGCCAGCCTGGGCGCCGTCTCAGTGCCGGCACATCGCAGACGCCGTCGCGACCTCGGCGAAGCGCCACAAGCTGTCGCCTACCTTGCTCCTCGCCGTCATGATCAACGAGAGCGACATGAACGAAAAGGCGTCACGCTCATACACGCGCAACGGCAAGGTGTTCGCGAAGGACGGCGGCCTCATGGGCATTCGCTGCCACCTCGACAAACACGACCGCTGTACGAACGGCGACCTCGCGGGCATGGCGTGGAAGGACCTCATGGATCCCGCGACGAACATCGAGCTCGGCGCGAAGACCCTCGCGCACTACCGCGACGGCGGCGCCGTCATGACGTCCACCCTCACGAAGCTCGACGAGAACGGCCATCGCTACCGCGTCACGAAGGACGTGCCCTGCACGCACAAGAACCACGCCTTCTGGGCTCACTACAACCACGGCCCGCGTTACATCGACAAAGGCTACGCGCGCCACTACCCACACCGCATCGCCGTCATCGACCACGCCCTCGCGCAGGTCATGAACGTCCCCGCGCCCGAGCTCACGCACGGCGCGATCACGATGCACGATCCGGGCATGCGTGAGCGCACCGTCGATCGTCCCATGGAGCCGAGATACAAGAAGCTGTGCGAGCAGATCAAGTCGAGCACGACGGCGTCGTGCTCGGCCATCGCGCTGAACTGATCGAGCTCGGCTCGCTTCACCCGCTCACGGGCTCGCGTCGCTTCGCGCTGACACGGGCGAAGGCGAATGGTTTGTGCCACAAACTATTGCCGAATCAAGAGACGCGAGGGCGCGCGCGCACGAGACGAGTCGTGCCGCCCAAGCGAATGACCTCGCCCGTTCTCCGCTGTTCCAGCTCTTGCGTGAGGTCCCTCTCCCACGCCAGCTGATCGGTTTCCGGGAGGTCGCGCAGGAGCTTCGTCAATCCGAACGCACGCACCCACGCAACAGCTTCGGCCGGCGTTCGGCTCTCGAAGGCCGTGAACTCGATCTCCTCGACGTGATCCAGCGTGAACCCGGCCAGGTCGAAGTCTCGTGCGATTCGATCGAGGTCTGCGTACCGGAATGGGCCCGGCGCTTCAGGGTTCAACGTCGGCAACTCGCGGTACGACCGCAAGAGGCGGCGGGGCAACGTGTAGTACGACATCCGTTCGGGCTCAGCCAACAAGGCCGCGATCAGAGCGCCGCTCGGCGACAGAGCGCGGCGAACACCGGCCAGCGCGCGTAGCGGTTCCGTTAGATACATCAGTCCCCACCGAACCGTTGCCACATGGAAGTGGCGCGCGGGAAGGTCATCGAGCACCTCCGCGTTCCCGACCCGAAGGTCGAGGTTCGACAAGCCTTCGCGGGCTGCTCTCTCCTTCGCCATTCCAAGCAACGCATCCGAGATCTCGACGCCGACGACGCGACCCAACGGGCCAACGCGCATCGCGGCTCGGATGGCGGGCTCTCCGCGCCCGGTCGCGAGGTCGAGGACGCGCATCCCTGGCGACACGCCCGCGAGGTCGAGCATTCTCTCGCTCACCGAAGCGGTCAGACGGGACTCGACCGAGTCGTATCGACGCCACACCTCTTCGGCGGTGAGGACAGACCGCCCACTCGTCACGCGATCACCATCCGACCTGAATTGTCCCCCATCGAAGGGATCTACCTCAACGCCGCGCTCAGACAGGCGAAGCCCGACCGCGCGTATCAGGTTTACGCCAGGCGATGCGAGCGAGCGACGCGACGCGAGCCGGCTCGTTCAAGCGAGCGAAGCGATCCGAGCCCGGCGCTACGGTTCGTGTGCCGGCGCTGCGCTGCCGGGAACCTGGATCTCCGGCCCCTCGGTGCTCGGCGCGGACGACGGCAACGACATCGCGTTTCGGGTCCATAGATCGCCGAAGACGCCGACGATGAGCAAGATCGCGAACACGATCGACGTCACGAACACGATGCGGTTCGCCGCCGGCGTCTCGATCATGTGCATGAAGAACAGCACGACGAGCGTCGCCTTGATGCTCGCGATCGTGATCGCGAGAAAAATGTTGCCGGCGCCGAGGTCGATCCGGCCCGTTATGACCGTGAGCGTCGTGCCCACGATGAGCGCGAGCCACACGATGAAGTACCGGCCGATGCCGTGCGAGTGCTCGCCGTCGCCGTGTCCTTCGTCTTTTGTCGCGTGCGCCACTGGACGTTCTCCGGGTCTAGATCAGGTACAGGAGTGGGAAGAGGAAGATCCACACGAGATCGACGAGGTGCCAGTACAGGCCGCCCAGTTCGACGGCGACGTAGTTCTTCGGGCCATACTTGCCCTTCACGACCCCCTTCAGCACCCACAACAAGACGGACATGCCGACGATGACGTGAAACGCGTGCAGACCCGTCGAAAGGAAATAGATCGTGTAGTAGAGGTTCGCGCCCGGCGCCGTGACCTCGCTGAAGTGGTACCACTTGCCAGGCAGCTCGCCCACTTGGAACTTCACCCAGTACTCCCACGACTTGATGCCGAGGAAGCCAATCGCGCACAAGATCGTGAAGACGAGCAACGCCGCCGCGACCTTGTTCTTGCCCTTCTTGACGGCGTCGTAGGCGATCGCGACGCTCAGGCTGCTCGTGATGAGCACGATCGTGTTCGTCGTACCGGCCACGAGGCTCAGGTGACGCGAGCACTCGTGAAAGGCCTCGTGATAAAAGTGCCGGTAGACCGTGTACCCGAGGAAGAGGCCTGCGAAGAGCAGAACCTCCGTGCCCAGGAACAGCCACATGCCGAGGCGCGCGGCGCCGTCCTGCTGGGCCTGCGACTCGAAATGATGCGCGTGGTGCGGCAGACCGCCCTCCTCGGCGTGCGCGTCAGATGACGACATGCTCGACCTCCTCTCCGGGCTTCTGGTACGAGTGCGCGTCCTGCGTGATGATCGGCGTCTCGTCGAAGTTGTGCTTCGACGGCGGCGACGCCGTCATCCACTCGTAGCCGCGTGAATCCCAGGGGTTATCTACGGAGCGCTTGCCCCGAACGAGGGCAAAGACCAAGTAGATCAGAATGATGATGAAGCCGATCGCGAGCAGCGACGATCCCGCCGTCGACGCGACGTTCAAGGCCTGGAAGCGCTCCGGGTACATGTAGTAGCGACGCGGCATTCCGGCGTTGCCGAGCAAGAATTGCGGGATGAACGTCGCGTTGAAGCCGAGCACGATGAAGCCCGCGGCCGTCATGGCCCAGCCCTCGTGATACATGCGCCCGAACATCTTCGGGAACCAGTAGTGCAGCGCCATGAGGAACGCCATGATGACGGCGCCCACCATGATGAAGTGGAAGTGCGCGATGACGAAGTACGTATCGTGCCAGTGCACGTCGAGCGAGACCGTCGCCACGGCGATGCCCGTCATGCCGCCGAAGACGATGAAGAAGAGGAAACCGCAGATGTACACGAGCGGCGCCTTCACCGAGATCGAGCCGCGATAGAGCGTGCCGACCCAGTTGAAGACCTTGATGGCCGTGAAGACGCCGACGAACATCGAGATGACGCCGAACGCGCCGTCCTCGAACGTCGACTGGCCCGACACGAACATGTGGTGGCCCCAAGCGAAGAAGCCGACGAACGCGATCCCGAGCGACGAGTACGCGATCATCTTGTAGCCGAAGATGTTCTTGCGCGCATACGCCGGGATGCACTCGCTGACGACGCCCATCGATGGCAAGACCATGATGTAGACCGCCGGATGTGAATAGAACCAGAACATGTGTTCGAAGAGGACGGGGTCGCCGCCCTTCGTCGCGTCGAACAGACCGAAGCCGCCGATCTTCTCGATGCCGACGAGCATGACGGTCAGGCCGATGACCGGCGTCGCGAGCACCTGGATGATCGACGTCGCGTAAATCGACCAGACGAACAACGGCATGCGCATCCAACCCATACCGGGCGCGCGCAGCGTGTGAATCGTCACGATGAAGTTCAGCCCCGTGAGGATCGACGAGAACCCTAGAATGAAGACGCCGAGGAGCACGGGGAATAACGTCTCCGGCGTCGTCGTGCTGTACGGCGCGTAGAACGTCCAGCCCGTATCGGCGCCGCCCATGATCATGCCGGAGATCGCGAGCGTCGCTCCCGTCCAGTAGAGGTACAGCGACAGCAGGTTGAGCCGCGGGAACGCGACGTCCTTCGCGCCCAGCATGAGCGGCAACATGAAGTTTCCGAACACACCCGGGATCGCGGGGATCATGAACATGAACACCATGACCACGCCGTGCAGCGTGAACATGCGGTTGTACGTGTTCGCGCCCATGATCGTCGGGCCGGGCGTCAGGAGCTCGACACGCAACGCCATGGCGAAGATGCCGCCGATGAGGAACGCGAGGAGCACCGAGACGAGGTACATGACCCCGATGCGCTTGTGATCGACCGTCGTGAGCCACGACCAAACGCCGCGGTCGGCGTTCAGGTAGTTCACCTCGGGCGCGGCTGCGAGCTCGCCGTCCACGTTACCGTGCTCCCTTGACTGGCTCATAGACCGCTTCCTTCGAGGGCACGTTCTCGAGGCTCGTGCTGCGCAGTGATTTGATGAACTCGACGAGGGCCGCCGCCTCGGGCGCCGCGAGCCGCCCCTTGAAGGTCGGCATGACGGGCTTGTACCCCTTCACGATCTTGGCGCGCGGGTCGATCATCGAGTCCGTGAGGTAAGCCTCGTCGGCGACGACCGTCTCGCCGGTCTCGAGCGTCTCGCGACGGTCATACAGATCGAGCCAGGTCGGACCGATGTGCGGCTCGCCCGTCACCGAGTGACACTTGAGGCAGCCCTGCGCCATCGCGATCTTCTTGCCGTACTCGACGATCGAGCCGTGGAAGCTCGGGCCGTCGTCGGTGCCCGTGTCGACGCGGTTGGCGAGCGCGCCGCGCTTCTGGTCGGCGAGCCACTCGTCGAACTCCGGGCCCGGCATGACGACGATCTCGCCCCACATCTGCGAGTGCCAGGTGCCGCAGTATTGCGAGCACAAGATCTGATAGCGGCCCGGCTTCGTCGCCTCGAACCACGTCTCGGTGTAGCGGCCCGGCAGGACGTCCTGCTTGATGCGAAACTCGGGCACGAAGAACGAGTGGATAACGTCACGGCTCGTCATGAGCAGGCGAACGGGGCGATCGGCCGGAACGTGGATCGTCCCGATGGCGTTCGGACCCCCGCCGCCGTACGAGAACTTCCACATCCACTTCTTCGCCATGACGTAGATGTCCGTCGTGTTGGCGGGCGGCGTCGTGTACCAGACGTAGTCGCGGTACCCCTGCACGAACCACAGTAAAAAGAAGAAGAGGGGAATAATGATGACCGAGAGCTCGAACTTGACGCTCGGGCTGACGATGGGCGTCGACGCCTCCGCGGTCCGCTCGCGGTACTTGAAGAGAAACCCGACGGCGACGAGGCCCGTCGCGAGCGACGCGATCATCGTCACCGCGATGACGAAGTAGTGCAGATGATCGACCGCAGGGGCGAAGGTCGAGGCCTGTTCGGGCAGGAACAGCAGGCGGCGCATCAGATCGTTCATGCCGCCCTCCGCTGCTTACGCATCATGAGCTCCTTGCGCCAGAGCAGGGTCATCAACGAAGCGAGCGCGACGAAGACGAGGGCGGCGCCGATGCGCATGAATCCGAACACGAACGGCGCATACCGCCGCGTCACAGGGTCGTACTTGTAGCAAGACAGGAGAACCTTATCGAAAGATGTTCCGACGCGGCCGTCACCCGCCTCGACGACCGCGAGGCGGAAGTCGCGCGACGAGTAGTCCACGCCGTAGAGGTACCGCGAGATGATGCCGCCGGGCGCGATGAGGAAGGCCACTGCGTCGTGAGCGAACTGCTTGCTCTGCTCGTCGTACTTGTAGCGGAAGCCCACGGCGTCGGCGAGCGCGCGCGCCGCGGCGCCCTTGTCGGCCGTCGAGACCCAGAACGGCCAGTCGGACGGCTGCACGCCCGCCGCCGTCGCGACGCGCTTTTGCGTCGCCTTAGCGAGCGCGAGGTCCTCGCTCGGGTCGATGCTGACGTCGAGGGTCAGCAGATCGCGGCCCGCGACGAGCTTCGTCTCCTTCATCGCCTTGACGAGACCATCGAGAACGAGACTGCACAGCATGGGGCAACGGTGATAGCCCAGCGTGACGAGGACCGGCTTGTTCGCCGCGAGGAGCGCATCGAGCGACACCGACTTGCCGTCCGTGTCCGTGAACGTCAGGTGCGACGGCACGCGATCGCCGAGGTGCTCGATGACGTCGATGTTCTGCAGAGCCGCGAGAGGCGCCTCGCTGCCCGCAGGGAACGCGATCGCCGGCAGCTTGTCAGCGCGCGCGGCGCCCACGCCGAGCAACGAAAGCGCGACGAACGAGACGCCACCGAGAGCGCGCGCGACGGCCGTCACTTGGGAGCCCCTGTCGGCGAGGCGCCCGCGAGGATCTGATCCATCGCCTGCTGGATCGGG
>DATAZS010000091.1:0-10755 GCA_036271915.1 Polyangia bacterium | reverse complement strand
CAGCGCCGTGCATCTCGCGAACTCCGTCTTCCTCGCGACGGCGTCCGACGCGTTCCTGCGCTTCGCCGTCGAGTCGGGCCGCCCGCCGACGTCGATGGTGCCGTGGAAGGAGACGCTGCGCCCGCAGCAGATCGACGACGTCGTCGCGTACGTGCGCTCGCTCGCCGTGTCGCCCGCGCCGCCGCCGCCCGTCGCCGTGCCGTGGACGCCGCGCCACGGCCCGTTCATCCTCAACCCGAAGGGCCGCGCGCCCGACTTCACGTTGAAAGAAGATCGCTACGTCTCGATCGACGACGTGAAGAAGGCGCTCGACGAAAAACGTCGGCTCATCATCGCCGACGCGCGTCCGCCATCGGACTATCAGAGCTTGCACATCACGGGCGCGATCTCGACGCCGTACTACGAGGCGAAGGCGCTCGACGATCTGCCCAAGGACGACAACACGTGGGTGCTCGCGTATTGCGCGTGTCCGCACCACGTCTCGGGCCAGGTCGTCGACGAGCTGCGCAAGCGCGGCTACAAGCACACGGCCGTCATCGACGAGGGCATCTTCGCGTGGCAGCACAAGGGCTACCCCGTCGTGGCCGCGCCAGGCACGTTGCCGTCGCCAGCGCCACCGCCCGCCGCGCCGCCGCCACGCAAGCCGTGACGTCGCGCTACGAGCTGCGACAATTCGCCGCTTTTGCGGATCTCTTTTGGGTCCAGTACTCTGCGCGCCATGAAAATGACCGGATGGATGGCGATGTTCGCGATCACCGTGGGTGTGCTCGCTTGCGACGGCAGCGGCGGTCTCGGCAGCGGCGGGGCGTGCGGCGCAGTCGAGCCTTGCGGCGGCAACATCGTCGGGAACTGGAAGTTCGCGTCGGCCTGCGGCGACGATTCCCTCCTGGGCAGTGACGCCACCGACATCTGCGCCACGGCGACGCTTCACATCTCGAGCATCACCGGCGACGGCGGCATCGTCTACGGCGCCAATGGCACGTATCAATCGACGGGCGACATCAAGATCGGTTTTCAGCTCACGGTTCCCATGACTTGCTTCGCGACCGATAAGACCTGCGCCGACCTCGACACGGGCTTCTCGCAAGAGATGCAGCAGGACATGACGATCACATCGCACGCCTGCGCGGTGACCGGCTCATCGTGTGTTTGTACGATCGTGACCGACGAACCCGCCGCAGCGACGGGGACCTACACGACCGTGGGGACGTCAGTGACCTCGACGCCGACGGGCGGCCAGGCCTCGTCCGACCTGTACTGCGTCGACGGCAACACGCTGCACGACATCAACGTCGACACGACGATGCAAACGTCGATGGGTATGGCGAAGATCGTGGGTGATCTCGTCTTCACGAAGTAGTCCGTCCTCGCCGGCATTCGGCTAGGATGCCGGGCATGCAAAAGCCCCTCGCACGGCTCGGCGTCCTCGGCGCTGTCGCTCTCGGCCTCGCGCTCGCGGCGTGCGCGCCGTCGATCGACAGCGCCGCCAAGGCCGACATCGATCGGCGCGTCGCCGCGCTCGGCGCGCCCCAGCAGCAGTTCCCCGCGCCCTCGGGCTTCGCGCCGATGGCCTTCGCCGTCGGCCAGTGGACGCGGCACAAGGTCGTCGACGACAAGGGCCAGCCTGCCTTCATGACCTACAAGGTGATCGGGCAAGACGGTGACGCCTTCTGGCTGGAGATCGTCACCGAGCAGTACGCGGGACGCACGATGATGAAGATGCTGCTCGCGATCCCCGACCGCACGAACCCCAACACGATCGACGTCCGCGCGCTGTCGATCAAGGACAAGAACGGCCGCGTCACGACGCTCGACGGCTCCATGCTGTCCTTCCTCAAGAGCACGTACCAGGGCGCGCTGTCGACGCTCGTCATCAGCTGGCAGGGGCTGCCTCAAGAGGACGCCGTCGTCCCGGCCGGCACGTTCGCGGGTTGCTTCCGCGCGCGCACCGACGCGAGCTGGGGCCCGTACCACAGCGCGAACACGTCGTGGTCGCACGCCGCCGTCCCGCTGTCGGGCCTCGTGAAGAGCCAGGGCATCGACAAGCCCACGTCCATGGAGCTCGTCGACTTCGGCCTCACGGGCGCCGTCAGCGAGTTTTGACGAGATACGAGCCGCGCTGGTCATCGCGGGCCCGATTGGTTAGCGTAAAGGCATGTTCACGTTCGTGACCGGTGGGTTGCGCTCGGGCAAGTCTGAGTACGCGCTTCGGCGCACGTCGGAGCTGGGGCCGCCGCCGTGGCTCTACGTCGCGCCGAAGATCGATGGTGACGACGAGATCAAGGCGCGTCTCGCCAACCACCGCCGCGATCAAGAAGCGACGTGGAAGCTGCTCGAGGCGCCCGAGCACCTCGAGAGCGTGCTCGAGCCGGCGACGCTCGAGGGCGTGGGCTCGCTGTTCATCGATCGCTTCACGATCTGGATCTCGAACCGGCTCGCGCGCACCGATCACGGCGCCGATCGCGCGCTGCTCGAAGAGGTCGAGCGCCTCGCCGATCGCCTGTACCGCTCGACGACGCCCGCCGTCGTCGTGACGACCGAGGTGGGCCTGGGATTTTTGCCCGCGAACGTCCCCGACCGCCGCCTCGTCGACGTCGTCGGCATGGCGAACCAGATCCTGTCCGATCGCGCGACGGCCGCCGCCTTCCTCGTGAGCGGCATCCCCATGCGCCTGCGCTGACCCGTGCCTGCGCTCATCCGCCGCTCGTTCCGCGTGGGCGCGCTCGGCTGCAACTGCAACGTCGTCGTCTGCCCCGATACGAAAGAGGCGCTTGTCATCGATCCGGGTGACGAGGCGCCGCGCGTGCTCGAGGCGCTGGCGGCCGAGGGCGCGCGCGCCGTGAAGATCGTGCACACGCACGCGCACTTCGATCACGTCATGGGCACGGGCGAGGTGGCCGCGCGCACGGGCGCCGAGATCCTCATCCACGCGGGCGATCGCTGGCTCTACGACAACGTGCCCATGCAAGCGCAGATGTTCGGCCTCTGGCGCGCCGACGACGTCCCACCGCCGCCGCCCACGCGCGAGCTCACGGGCGACGAGGCGCTCGCCTTCGGCCGCCGCGAGGCGCGCGCGCTGCACACGCCGGGGCACACGCCCGGCTCGCTCTGCTTCTTCCTCGAGCGCGCCGACGAGACGCCCATCGTGTTCGCGGGCGACACGCTGTTCCGCCGCTCGATCGGGCGCACCGATCTGTGGGGCGGATCCTCCGAGGCGATCACGCGCTCGATCCGCGAGCGGCTGCTCACGCTGCCCGACGCCACCGTCGTCGTCGCGGGCCACGGTCCCGACACGACGATCGGCGAGGAGCGCGCCGCCAATCCATTTCTCAAGTAGCCGAGCCGAGTGGACCTCCAGAAACTACATAAACCCACACAAGGACACATGTACAGCGTTGGACCTCGATTTTCAGGCGAGGAGGCCCGCGCGATGAGGTTAAAGTCGTCAGCCATGGCCATGACATCCGGACCGAATGGGATCTCGCGCGCCCTCCGCCTGCTCGCCGCCGTGAGCGCCCTCGCGCTCGTCGCCGCGGCCCCGACAGCCGCGCACGCGAAGTCGAAGAAGCTCAAGATGGACCCGTCTGTGCCGACGGCGCCCGAGCCGACCGGACCGGTTCCGCCCGAGGCGGACGCGAACGGCCACGTCAACTACGGCAACCCGCAGGCCGACGGCATCGGCCGCGTGACGGTGAAGTCGAAGTCCGGCGACAAGGTTCAGGTTTACCTCGAGGGCCGCTACTTCGGCGACGCGCCGATCACGATCTACAGCGTGCCCAAGGGCGACTACATCGTCGAAGGCACGATCGTGTCGTCGGGCAAGCAGGTGAGCTCACCCGTGAGCGTGAGCGAGAACGAAGAGGCGACGGTCGAGCTGGGCGGCGGCAAGATCGAGACGCCCGTCGCGGCGACCGAGGGCAGCGGCGGCGGCGCGTTCAGCGGCCAGATCTCACCGAACCGATTGCTCGCGACCAAGATCTTCATCGGCGTCGCCGCGGTCGGGCTCGTAGGTGGGGTCGTCTTCGGCATCCTCGAGAAGGGCGCCGAGAGTGACTACGAGAAGTCGTCGCCCGCCTCTTCGGATCTCCAGAACATCAGGAACCGTGGCAACACCGACGCGCTGCTCTGCGATGTCGGCTTCGGACTCCTCGGCGTCGGGATCATCGGCGCCGTCATCTCGGGCTACCCGATGGTCGTGAAGGGGAACGCCGAGAAGGCCCCTGACGCGGCGCCGCCGGCACCGACGGCGTTCCTCGCGCCCATCGTCGGCCACGGCACGACGGGCGGCGCGCTCTCGTTCCGGTTCTGATCGGCCGTTCTGATCGGCTGCTTCAGCGGCCGAGCTTGGCCGTGTCGATGAGGCGCACCCCCGCCGGTGGCGCCCACTTGAAGGTCGCGTCGGGCAGGCCCGTGTTCGTGCGGATCTCGGAGAACAGCAGGTCGTTGATGTTGCCCTGCTGATCGGTGATGACGCTCTCGCGCACGTCGAAGGTGCCCGGCTCGACGACGAACAGGATCGTCTTCACGGCGGCCTGGGGCGCCTTCGGCGACAGCGCGAGCACATAGTCGCGGGGCGTGCCGTAGGGCGTCTTGGCGGGCGCGAACGCGATGTCGAACTCGGCGGCCAGCTTGCCCTGCCCCGCGAGGAACGCGAGCGCCGACGGGAGCTGTGACGACTTGAGGTCCTGCTTGAAGGCTTGCTTGTCCTCGGGCTCGTAGAGCCACAGCGTCGCGCCGTCGGCGAGGTACATCTTCGGCTCGGGCTGCGCGTAGTTCCAGCGCATGCGCCCCGGCTTCTTGAGCAGCACCTCGCCCGTCGAGCTGCTCTTGCGCGCGAAGGCGGCGTTCGTGAGCGTCTGGTTGAAGCGCGCGCGAAAATCCTTCGCGCCGTCGTAGCGTTTCTGCACGTGCTCGACGACGTCCTTGAGCGACAGGCGGGGCGCGGGCGGCGTCGCCGCGAACAACGTGACCAACAGGCAGACGGTCGTCGAGATCATCGAGGCTCCTAGGGGACGTAGCTCGTCACGGTGCCCGTGTCGTCGACGAACAGCACGCCGTCGGCGCCCTCGGCCGTCCAGAGATCCGTGATGGGACGGTTCGCGGGCGAGGAGATCTCGCTCCATGCGCTGCCATCCCAGTGCGAGAGCGTCCCGTCGGCGCCGCCGACCCAGACATCCGTGATGCTCGTGCCCGTGACCGCCGTGAGGTCGGCCTTCGGTCCCGTGGGCAACACGAGGAAGGCGTTCCCCGCCGACTCGAGCACGGTGCCGCCCGCGCCGACGACCCACGCGTTCTCGAGCGACGACACCCAGACCGCCGTGAGCGCGCCCACGGACGAAGGCACGGCGACGGGCGACCAGGTCTTGCCGTCGTAGTGCCGGACGCCCCCCGGGCCGACGGCCCAGACGTCCGTCGGGAACGAGCCCGAGATCGACGTGAAGGTCGAGCCGCTCGGCACCTGCTGCGTCCACGACGTGCCGTCCCAGTGCTCGATTCCGTTGCCCACGACCCACACGTCGTCGACGCCCGTCGTCCACGTAGCGGCGGCGGCGCGATCGGCGCGGTCGGCGCCGAGCGGACCCCACGCGTGACCGTTCCAGGCGTCGACGCGCGGACCGCCGAGCTCGGCCGCGACGGCGTGCCCGATGTCGATCATCGAGAGGCCGCCGAGCGTCGCCGTCGTCCCCGAATCGACGGCGATCCACTTGCCCCCCGCGAGCGCGACGGCGCGGCCGTGCTCGCCCACGGCCCAAGCGCTGCCCGGGCCGGTGCCGCGCACCGAGCGAAACGCCGGCGAGCCGCCACCGTCGCCGATCGCGCCGCCGTCACTGATCGCGCCGTCGCTCGTCGTGCCGCCGTCGCTGGCCGCGAGCGTCCCGTACGCGATCGAAAAACCGGGCGGCGCGCTCGCTCCCCTCGTGCAGGCCGCGGCGCCGAGCGCGCAGGCGAGCACAGGCGCGAAAACGCGGGGTGACATGGGCGGCACTATGTCACGAACGCTCCGGGCCGCCCGCGGATTCAGCTCGAGATGCGCGCCGCGAGCGCGATGCCGATCTGACCGAGCCAGTAGACGCCCATCGTCACGATCGACGCGTGCGGCACGGGGCGACGGAACTTGTTCCACGCGAGCGTGGCGTCCGAGATGTAGAACAACACGGCGCCCGAGGCGGCGCACAGCGCGGCGACGGGCGGCATCGGGCCACCCAGCGTGCCGAGCGCCGTGCCCACCATGAGCGTGATCGCGAGCGCGTACACGGCGACGGCGGGCCGCATGCTGCCCGCGGGGCGCCACAGGTTCGCGACGAGCAGCGCCGAGACCACGACGACGACGCCCGCGACCGGCGCGACGGGCCGCTCGGGCATCCGCAGCGACCAGAAGGCGGCGGCGTAGAGGATCTGCGCCGTGAGGAAGGCCGACGTGCCCGCGAAGAACGCGCGATCGCCGTCGACGACGAGGAAGCCGTCGCCGATGATCGAGAACACGATCCCGAACGCGACGAGCTTCTCGACGACGTCGGTGGGCGGCGGCCCCACGACGAGCAGCAACGACGCCGTCGCGACGGGCTTCGCGAAGGCGAGCAACCAGCGCCGGTTGGTCTCGGCGCCCACGATGGCGAGCACCCCGAAGGTCACGACGAGCGCGATCCCCACCGAGGCCGACGACACCACTGCGCCAAAGGAGCTCATGTCGTTTGTCACCCCGCCTGTTGGAGATATTCGCCGGGCGGCGCCAGCACCTCGCGCGGCTTCGCGCCGTTGGCCGCGCCCACGATGCCCTCTCGCTCCATGTGCTCGACGAGGCGGGCCGAGCGATTGTATCCGATCTGCAGGCGTCGCTGGATGTAGGACACCGAGGCCTGCCGCGTCTCGCACACGATGGCGACCGCCTGGTCGTACAGGTCGTCGTGGAAGTCGTCGACTGCGCCCTCGCCGTCGCCGTCGGCGTCCTCTGGGCGCGGTTTGAGGATGTCCATGTCGTAGACCGGCTTCGCCTGCGTCTTGAGGAAGTCGACGACGCGATGAACCTCGTCGTCGGCGAGGAACGCGCCATGGATGCGGCGGAGCTTCGTGCCGCGATCCGAGAACAGCATGTCGCCGTTGCCGAGCAGCGTCTCGGCGCCCGACGTGTCGAGCACGGTGCGCGAGTCAATCTTGGACGCGACCTGCAGCGCGATGCGCGACGGGAAGTTCGCCTTGATGAGGCCGGTAATGACGTCGACCGAAGGGCGTTGCGTTGCAAGAATCAGGTGCAGGCCCGCGGCCCTGGCCTTCTGCGCGATGCGCGCGACGCTCGTCTCGACGTCCTTGGGCGCGACCATCATGAGGTCGGCGAACTCGTCGATGACGATCACGATGTACGGCAGCTTGCGCATGGGCGGATCGGCGGCGGCCCGCTCGGCGTCGGCCTGCGCGTGCGCCGCGATGTCCGACAGATCCTCGTCGCTGGGGGCCTCGGCCTGAACAACGCCGTCGACGCCGTTCGTGTCCTCGGCGGCCTCGAGATCGACCTCCTGCTCGGTGCCGTCGGCGCCGGCGATGACGACGCGCACCTTCTTCGCCTTCGCCGCGGCGGCGTCATTCTTGTCGGCGACGATCTTCTTGTCGGCGATCTCGACCTTCGCGTTGTAGCCCGCGATGTCGCGCACGCCCGTCTTCGCGAGCAGCTCGTAGCGCCGCTCCATCTCGTCGACGGCCCAGCGCAGCGCGAGGTTCGCCTTCTTCGGATCGGTGACGACGGGCAGCAGCAGGTGCGGGATGCCTTCGTAGATCGAGAGCTCGAGCATTTTCGGATCGACCATGATGAAGCGGACATCTTCAGGTGACGCGTTGTAGAGGATGCTCGTGATCATGCCGTTGACGGCGACCGACTTGCCCGAGCCCGTCGTGCCGGCGACCAGGAGGTGCGGCATCTTCGAGAGGTTCACGCTCACGGGCGCGCCCTTGATGTCCTTGCCGAGCGCGACCTGCAGCTTCGACGTCGCGCCCGTGAAGCACTCGTCCTGCAGGATCTCTTTCAGGTAGACCATCTCGCGCGTCTTGTTCGGCACCTCGACGCCCACGACGGCCTTACCGGGGATGGGCGCGACGATGCGGACGGCCTGCGCCTCGAGCGCCATCGCGAGATCCTTCTCGAGGTTCTGGATCTTCCCCGTGCGCGTGCCCGGCGCGGGCGCGAACTCGAACATGGTCACGACGGGACCCATGTGGATCTCCTTCACCTTGCCGCGCACGCCGTAGTTCGACATCGCCTGCTCGAGGCGCTCGGCCATGTCGTACAGGCCCTGCTTGTCGGTGTCGTGCGCCTGCGGCGGCTGGTACTCGAGCATCTCCGTGCCCGGCAGCTGATACGCGCCGCTCGTGAGCTTGATGAAGCCCGGGCCGTCGGCCGCCGCGGGGCGCGGCTTCGCGAGCATGGCGGCGCCGCGATCGGCGATGACGGGCGCGGCCTCGACGATGATCGGACCGTTGGCGGAACCAGCCGCGGGCGCCGCCGCGACGGCCTCCATCTCCTCGGTGTCGGGCGCCTCGGCCTCGCTGGCCTGCGGCACGTTGTGCATGGCGACGAGCGGGCGAGCGACCTTGGGTGCGACGGCGACGGCGATCGCTTCGTCCTCGATCTGCTCGTCTTCGTTCTCGTCTTCGTCCTCGTCGTGCGCCTCGGCGACGCGCTCGACGGCGGCCATCTCGGCGAAGATACCCGCCATGGCGACGCGCTCTTCGTTGGCGCCCTTGCGCACGACGCGCGCCTCGCCCACGCGCACGCTTTCGCTCAGCTGATCGTCGGCGAACGCGGGGATGCCGTCTTGCTCCGAGCGTCCGGCGTCGTCCATCTCGTCGAGCTCGGCGTCGCGGGCGACGGCGCGGCGCTCGGCGGCGACGACCTTGATGTCGAGGTTGCGCTCCTCGATGCGCTCGGCCTCCGCGCGCTCGACGTCATCCTTCTCGGGGAACGCGGCGCGCGCCACGCGCCACGCGCCGCGCAGGCCCGCGAGCGTGCCGCGTCCGGCCTGGTGCAACGCCCACCCGAGCACGACGGCGACCTCGTGCGTGCTGATCTCGGTCACGAGCAACAGCGCCACGACGAGCGCCGTGCTGGCCGCGAGCGCGGCGCCCACGACGCCGATGAAGCTGGCCGCGACCTCGCCCATCCACTGACCGAGCAAGCCACCCGGCCCGTGCTGCGCGACCTCGGCGTCCGCGAACGGCAGGTGCAGCAGCACGGCGGCCGACACGAGCAGGATGATCGCGCCCAAGGCCTCGCGCGCGCCGTCGACGAAGGGACGCCCGCGGAAGCAGCGCACGGACATGAGCAGCAGTCCCGCGATGAAGAGGTAGGCCGCGAAGCCCGCGAGCCCATACAGCCCCGAGGCCGTCGCCGCGCCGCCCGGCCCCATCATCTGATGACCGCCGATCTGCATCGACGCCATCGACAGGCCCGCGAACAGACCGAACGCGAGCATGACGACGCCGGAGATCTCGCGCCTCCGGCTCTGCGGCTCGGCGCGGTTCGCCCGGGGGGGTTCGGCTTTCGTCTTCGCGGCCATGGGGCTCCTCGGTGTTGGTGAGGTCAGGGCAATCCAGACCTACATCAGACCACCTCAGACTACGTGGACCGACAAGGGCGTCAACTTTTGCCGCATTCGTAGGGCCGCCGCTGCCCGCATTTGGCCCACAAAGTCCGGTTTTTATTGGAATTCATGTGTATGGTCGCCCCCACGGTGCGGCGGACTATCTACGTGGTGGCAGCGGTGGTGGCGTCGAGCTGCGCCTGCTCGAGCACGATCACGCCCGCCAAGACCCACGACGCGGGCCGCGATGCGGGGCGCGACTCCTCCGACGCACGCGAGCGCGATGTGGCGGTCGGCGACGTGGCCACCGCCGACGCGGAGGTCAGCGACGGCCGCGCGGATGGACAGGATCTGCTGGCCGACGCCGCGACGTTCGTGAGCCCCGACGGCGGCGTCGCGAGCGGCGTGTGCTCGACGCTGGGTTGGTGCTGGAGCAACCCGGCGCCGTCCGGTGATGTGCTCGACGGCGTCTGGGGCAGCGGACCCGACGACGTGTGGGCCGTCGGCAACGGAACGATCATTCACTGGGACGGTCACGCGTGGTCGGGCCAGGCGAGCAGCACGAACGAGTCGCTGTTCGGCGTGTGGGGCACGGCCACGACCGACGTGTGGGCCGTCGGCGGCAACGGCGCCGCGGTTCACTGGGACGGCACGAAGTGGTCGGCGACGGACACGGCGACGACGAAGAACCTCGTATCGGTGTGGGGCACGGGCCCCGATGACGTGTGGGCCGTCGGCGGCATCCAGGGACAGGTCGGCGTCGCGATCCACTGGGACGGAGCCGCGTGGACGGACACGGACCTCGGCACGATGGACGAGCCGCTCGCCGTGTGGGGCAGCGGCGCGAACGACGTGTGGGCCGCGGGCGTCGGCGGCTTGATGCTGCGCTGGAACGGCATGAAGTGGGCGGCCGTCGCGAGCGGCGTCACCGTGGATCTCGTTTCGATCTGGGGCAGCGGCGCGAACGACGTGTGGGCCGTCGGCGATCTCGGGACGATCCTGCACTGGACGGGCGCGGCGTGGGCACCCGTCGCGGGCGGTACGGCGGCGGATCTCTTCGACGTCGTGTGGGGCACGAGCGCGAACGACGTCTGGATCGCCGACGCCGCCGACGCGAACGTGCGCCACTGGAACGGCGCGACTTGGTCGTACTGGACGTTCGACGCCGCGGGCGGCGGCGGCGGGC
>DATAZS010000090.1:0-7831 GCA_036271915.1 Polyangia bacterium | reverse complement strand
GCGCGGCGTTGCAAGTCGCGCAGCAGCACGCACATCGCGTAGCTATCCTTGCCTCCAGACAGCGCGACCAAGAGCCGATCTCCGTCATCGATCAGATGGAAATCGTTGAGGGCGCGGCCCATGTCGCGCGCGAGGCGGCGTTCGACGTGGACGGGGAGCTTGGGCGAGTCGGACAAGGGCGGCATGCTACCCTCAAAGGTCCTCCGGGGCCACGGATGCGGAGATTGCAGCAGCGCGTGCGCAAAACCAGCAACAGGGGCTCGACCGGCTGGAGGTGGGCCGTCGCGGCGTCGTTCGTCGTCCACGCCGGCGTGTTGGGCGCGTTGGTGCTCGGTCGCGCGCGCGCGCCCGCGGCGGCCGAGTCGGTCGTCGTCGAGCTGAAGGCGGATCCGTCGGGCGCGTGGGACGTCGTCGCGCCGGGCGAGGCGTTGCCCGATCCGCCGTTACCCACGGTCGACGAGGCCGTCGTCGCGCGTCCGCTCGACGCGCCCCAGAGCGAGCGCGACAACGCCGTCGCGAAGACCGTCGCGCCGCGCGAGGGTGACGGGCACGAGCGCGCTGCTCCCGCGCCCGACGAGGGCGCGAACGGCGGTCGCCCCGCCGCGCTCGCGACGCGGCGCGATCGCGCGAGCCTGCAGACGCGCGTGGCCGACGCCGCGACCGACGCGCAATCGGCGCGCCTGCGCACGTCGCGCCGCTCGGCTTCGCCGCAGGCGGTTCGGCGCGAGCTCACGGCGGGCGCGGGCGACTCCGTGCGGAAGAGCGACGCGACGCGGGCCGTGAGCGCCGCCGCGCCCGAGGCGCCTCCGGCGGCGCCGCCGTCACCGGCCGACGTCGCGGGCGCCGCGCCGGGAGCGAAGGTCGCGGCGCGCGTCGAGCCGCTCGTGCTCGCGAACGCGAGCGAGCACCCGACGCCCGAGCGCGGCGATGGGCCGCTCGACGTCGACACGGGCACGCGGCAGTTCGACGTCGCGGCGCGCGGGCGCGCGGCCGACGATCAGAACCGCCGCGCCGTCGCGAACGACGCGCACCCGGGCATCGCTGACTTCTCGCGCGCGGGCGTCGCGGCGCCGGTCGACGCGCACGACGGCCGCGGCCCAGGCACGGCGCCCGGCGCCGTCGCGCGCGCGACCAACGGCGCCGCGCCCGCGGTCTACGGCGCGCGCAGCCCGCAGGATCTCGCGGCCGAGATCGCCGAGCGCACGCGCGAGCGCCAGTACGACCGCTACCGCCAGGAGATCCAGCGGCGCGTGCAGAACGTGCTCGTGTTCCCAAAGGTGCTCGCGCTGCGTCTCGAGCAGGGCGAGGCCGTCGTCACCTTCATCGTGCGGCCCGATGGCGCGCTCAGCGACGGGCCGCGCATCATCAAGTCGTCGGGATTCCAAGAGTTCGACGCCGAGGCCGTCAAGGCCGTGCAGCGCGCCGCGCCGTTCCCGCGCCGCGGGGAGCAAAGTGGCATCTCGCTGCAGATGCCCGTCACCTTCGAGAATCCACTCGTGCGTTAGTTTTCGCGCTGGATGAGGCTTAAACTTGGCGGGAAGGCAGGTCGCAGGTGAGTTCTTCCCGCCAACCTCCCCAAGATAAACGAAGCGATAGACGGCGCGAGGATCGGCGATTCGATCGCCCGCCGCGCGCCCGCAAGCGCACGGTCGCGTTCTGGCTCGGCATCGCGCTGCTCGTCCACGGCGAGCTCGCGCTCGTGCTGGGCGTCGGCTTCTACCTCTTCGCGCCGCGCGAGGCCGACCTGCAGAAGAAGCTCGCCGAGCAGGGGCCGGGTGAGTCCATCGACGTAGGCATGGTCGACGAGGACGCGGCGCGCGAGATCCTCGCCGATCTCGATCGCGAGGCGGAGAAGCACAAGGCGGAGATCGCGCAAAAAGAGATCGACTCGGTGAAGGCGCCGGGGCAGGTCATCGATCTGCCCGCGCCGGCCGTCGAGCGCCGGCCCGACGACGCGCGCTTTGCGGCCGAGCACGACAGCACGGTCGAGCACGAGACCCACAAGCTGGGTAAGTTCGACGAGAAGGCGCGGCAGGGCGCGCGCGATTCGACGTCCGACGCGCAGAAGGCGACGCCCGCGGCGCCGCCCGACGGCCGGCTCGCGATGCGCGAGCCCAACCTCGGCCGCGCGCTGCGCGCGTCGGGACCGCTCGCGCCGCGCGCGCCCGCGAAGCCGGCGGGCTCGACCTACGGCGTCGCCGCGCCGGGGCCGGTCGCGGACGACGGTTCGCTCGCGCCGCTCGGCGACAACCAGCAGCCGCAGCCCACGGGCGGCGGTTTGCCGGCGGGCGGCTCGCCCGCGCTCGTGCCGACGTCGGAGCAGCTCGCCCACGTCGTCGGCGGCAGCACGCCCGACTATCTGCGCGACGTCGACGACGGCGACGAGACGGCGCTCAACTCGAAGAAGTGGCGCTTCGCGACGTTCTTCAACCGCGTGAAGAAGCAGGTCGCCGAGCACTGGCATCCGGACGACGCCTACCGCCGCGCCGATCCGACGGGCGCGATCTACGGCCACCAGAACCGCTACACGGAGCTGCACATCCAGCTCAAGTCCGACGGCCACCTCGCGAACGTCGGCGTGAACTTGCCCTCGGGCCTCGAGTTCCTCGACGACGAGGCCATCACGGCGTTCAAGGAGGCGCAGCCGTTCCCCAACCCGCCGCGCCAGCTCCTCGAGCGCGACGGCTTCGTGAAGTTCAGCTTCGGCTTCCTCTTCGACCTGAACGGCCCGCCGCAGATGCGGTGGTTCAAGTACAACGACTGACCGTTCGCTGCGCTTGCTTCGCGGAAGGGGCTTCGCCCAGCGTAAGGTTCGAACGAGCTAGCGAGCGCAGCGCGGCTCAGCCGCGCGGAGCGAGGGGGACCGGTTCGCGAGCGGCAGCGAGCCTGACCCCGTCTAAGCGTATTCGCTGATGTCGGGGCAGGTGCAGTGGAGCTTGCGGTCGCCGAGGACGTTGTTGAGGCGGCCGACGGGCGGCCAGAACTTCGCGGCGCGCACGTAGGCGAGCGGGTACGCGGCCTGCTCGCGTGAGTAGGGGTGCGGCCACTCGGTGGCGAGGAGCGCGGCCGCCGTGTGCGGCGCGTTCTTGAGGACGTTGCCCTCGCGCGGCGTCGTGCCGCGCTCGATCTCGGCGATCTCGCCGCGGATCGCGATCATGGCGTCGCAAAAACGATCGAGCTCGGCCTTGGGCTCGCTCTCGGTGGGCTCGATCATGAGCGTGCCCGGGATGGGGAACGACATCGTCGGCGCGTGGAAGCCGTAGTCCATGAGGCGCTTCGCGATGTCGTCGACCTCGACGCCCGCGAGCTTCTTCAAGTGGCGCGTGTCGACGATGCACTCGTGCGCGACGCGCCCGCCCGCGCCTTTGTAGACGACGGGGAAGTGATCTTGCAAACGCCGCGCTACATAGTTGGCCGACAGGATCGCGACCTCGGTCGCGCGCTTGAGGCCCGCGGCGCCCATCATGCGGATGTACGTCCACGAGATGAGCAGGATGCTCGCGCTGCCCCACGGCGCGGCCGAGACGGGACCAATACCTGTCCCGGTGCCTGTCTTGCCGCCATTGGTCTCGACGAGCGGGTGCGAGGGCAGGAACGGCGCGAGATGCTTGGCGACCGAGATCGGCCCCATGCCGGGGCCGCCGCCGCCGTGCGGGATGCAGAACGTCTTGTGCAGGTTGATGTGACAGACGTCGGCGCCGATGTCGGCGGGCCGCGTGAGGCCGACCTGCGCGTTCATGTTGGCGCCGTCCATGTACACCTGGCCGCCGTGCTCGTGCACGATCGCCGTGACGCGCTTGATGCCTGGCTCGAACACGCCGTGTGTCGACGGGTACGTCACCATGAGCGCGGCGAGCTGCTCGCGGTGCTCGTTCGCCTTCGCCTCGAGATCGGCGAGGTCGACGTTGCCGCCGTCGTCACACGCGACGACGACGACGCGGTAGCCCGCCATGACGGCCGACGCCGGGTTCGTGCCGTGCGCCGACGACGGGATGAGGCAAACGTCGCGGTGACCCTGGCCGCGGCTCTCGTGATACGCCCGCACGACGAGCAGGCCGGCGTACTCGCCCTGCGAGCCGGCGTTCGGCTGCAGCGACGTCGCGGCGAAGCCTGTGATCTCGGACAGCATCGACTCGAGCTGCTTGAACAGCGCCTGGTAGCCGCCCGTCTGCGCCGTGGGCGCGAACGGGTGCAGGCGGTTCCACGCGGGCCACGTGATGGGCAGCATCTCGGCCGTGGCGTTGAGCTTCATCGTGCACGAGCCGAGCGGGATCATGGCGTGCGTGAGCGACAGATCGCGCGCCTCGAGGCGGCGCATGTAGCGCAGCATCTCGGTCTCGGAGTGGTGCGCGTTGAACACGGGGTGCGAAAGGTACGGAGTCGTGCGCCCGAGGTCGCTCGCGCGTTTGCCTTGCCACGGCAGCTGCGCGTCGGCGGCGAGCTCGGCCGGCGTGAACGCGACGCTCTGGTCGCCCGCGAAGACCTCGAACAGCGCGCGCACGTCGTCGGCCGTCGTCGTCTCGTCGAGCGCGATCGTGAGCGAGCCCGCGTCGAGGCGGCGCAGGTTGATGCGGTGTTGGGCGGCGGCGGCGAGCCACGCGTCGACCTCGGCGGCGCTGCCGCGCACGCGGACCGTGTCGAAGAACTGCGCGTGCGCGACGGCGACGCCCAGGCGCGCGAGCCCGCGCGCGAGCACGGCCGCGAGGCCGCCCACGCGCTCGGCGATGGCGCGCAGGCCCTTCGGCCCGTGCCACACGGCGTACATGCTCGCGACGACGGCCAGCAGCACCTGCGCCGTGCAAATGTTGCTCGTCGCCTTCTCGCGGCGGATGTGCTGCTCGCGCGTCTGCAGCGCCATGCGCAGCGCCATGTGCCCGTGCGCGTCCTGCGACACGCCGATGAGGCGGCCCGGCAGCTTGCGCACCCACTCGTCCTTCGTCGCGAAGAACGCCGCGTGCGGGCCGCCGTAGCCGAGCGGCACGCCGAAGCGCTGCGCGCTGCCCACGGCGACGTCGGCGCCGAGCTCGCCCGGCGGCGTGAGCACCGTGAGCGCCAGCAGATCCGTCGCCAGGACGACGAGCGCGCCCGCGGCGTGCGCCTTGTCGCACAGGCCGCGCCACGCGGCCGCCGTGCCCAGCGCGCCGTCCGTGGCCGGGTACTGCGCGAGGACGCCGAACACGGGCTGGGAAGTGAAGTCGAACGCGAACACGTCGGTGACGACGACGACCTCGACGCCCAGCGGCTTCGCGCGCGTGCGCACGACCTCGATCGTCTGCGGGTGACAGCCCGCCGACACGACGAACGCGGCGCGCGCGCCTTCGTCACCTTGCGCCGCGGGCGCGACGCCCGAGAGCATGTGCATCGCCTCGGCGGCCGCCGTGCCCTCGTCGAGCAGCGACGCGTTCGCGACGGGGAGCCCCGTCAGATCCGTGACGAGCGTTTGATAATTGAGCAGCGCCTCGAGGCGGCCCTGCGAGATCTCCGCCTGGTACGGGGTGTACTGCGTGTACCAGCCCGGGTTCTCGAGGATGTTGCGCAAGACCACGGGCGGCGTCACGCAGTCCGAGTAGCCCTGGCCGAGGTACGACTTCCAAATCTGGTTCTTCTCCGACAGCGCGCGCAGCTCGGCCAGCACCTCGGCCTCGGTGACGGCGGCGGGCAGGTTCAGGTCGCCCGCGAGGCGGATGTCGGCGGGCACCGTCTGCGCGACGAGCGCGTCGAGCGAAGCGACGCCCAGCGCGGCCAGCATCTCGGCGACGTCGGCGTCGTCGGGTCCGATGTGACGAGAGGGAAACCTATCCTTGGACTCGAGATCGACGGCCATTGAGCGACGCTACTCGGCCTGCTCGCGGATGAACGTCTGGTACGTGTCGGCGTCCATGAGGCTCTTGAGCTCGTCGGGGTTCGCGAGGGCGATCTGGATCATCCAGCCCTCGTCGTACGGATCCTCGTTGACGTACTCGGGCGAGTCGCCGAGCGGCGAGTTCACCTTGACGATCTTTCCAGAGAACGGCGCGAACAGATCGGAGACGGCCTTCACCGACTCGACCGAGCCGAAGACCTCGGCCTGCTTCAGCGTCTCGCCCTCTTTGGGGAGCTCGACCTGCGTGACGTCACCGAGTTGCTCGACGGCGAAGCGCGAGATGCCGATCGTCGCGAGCTTCTGCCCGGGCGCTTTTCCATCGTCTTCCACGCGCGCCCACTCGTGGTCCTTCGTGTACAGCAGATCATCCGGGTACGTCGCGCTCATCTCATTGTCCTCGTTTATAGAAAGGGCCCTTGACGATCTGGGCCGCCACCAACTTGCCGCGGCAGTCTATCTGCAATTGCGTGCCGGGCTCGGTCATTCCGGCGGGCACGTAGCCCATGCCGATGTTTTTTTCGAGCGTGGGCGCCGGGCCGCCCGACGTGACCTCGCCGATCTTCTCGCCGGCATTGAAGATCGCGTAGCCGTGGCGCGCGATGCCTCGCTCCGTCATCTCGAAGCCGACGAGCTTACGCTTCACTCCCTCGGCGCGCTGCTTGACGAGCGCGTCCTTGCCGATGAAGTCGGCGCCGTCGAGCTTGACGACCCACGCGAGGTCCGCCTCGAGCGGCGTCGTCTCGTCGGTGAGATCGTTGCCGTAGAGCGACAGCTTGCCCTCGAGGCGAAGCGTGTCGCGCGCGCCCAGGCCGATAGGCTTGCCGCCGATGGCGGCCGCGGCCTCGAGCAGACGATCCCAGAGCTCCGGCGCCTCGCTCGCGCGGCAGAAGATTTCGAAGCCGTCCTCGGCCGTGTAGCCCGTGCGCGCGATCCAGGCCGGGATCGAGGCGACGTCCTTCTCGGCGACGAACTTCATGCGCGCGAGGTTCCCGAGCGGCACCTTCGTGAGCGTCTGCAGCGCGTGCTTGGCGCCCGGCCCCTGGAACGCGATGAGCGCCGTGTCGGCCGACGCGTCGACGACGTCGCACCACGTGCCGACGTTCTCCTTGAACCAGCGGACGTCCTTCTCGACGTTCGACGCGTTGACGACGATCAGGTAGTGGTCGGCGGCGACGCGATAGACGATGAGATCGTCGACGATGCCGCCCGTGGGCCAGCAGGCCACCGTGTAGAGCGCGCCGCCGTCAACGAGCTTGCCGACGTCGTTCGTGATGAGCCGCTGCACGGCCTCGCCCGCGCGCGCGCCGCGGAAGTGCACCTCGCCCATGTGACACACGTCGAAGACGCCGACCGACGTGCGCGTCGTGCGGTGCTCGTCGATGATGCCGGTGCCGTAGCTCACGGGCATCCACCAGCCGCCGAAGTCGATGAGCTTCGCGCCCAGGCGGCGGTGCGCGTCGTAGAGCGGCGTGCGGCGCGGTGGGCTCGCGGGCTCGGCGGTTCCGGTCGTCGGCGTCGTCATGGGGCGGCGCACATCCTGCGAGAAACGCCCCGCGAATTCAAGGCGCGCCGACGACGCCACGGCCGCGCAGCCGTCGTGCAGGTGACGCGCGAATCCACCTGGAAGACGGCGAATTCTCTTGGCTTCGCGGCGCCGCGTCGAGGGTCCTGCGCGGCGCGAACGGGGAGATGTTCCCTGTCGTTCCCACTCGCACCTCGCCGCTTTTCGCTGCGCGTAACGAAAGAAAAGTCTGCCCGAAAGGATCCGGAAACAACCGTCGAATTATCCTCTACCCAGATGCTGCGACAGTGAGCAGGGAAGGGAGGGCGGCAGAAGGCCGGGTCGATTCTTCGGGAAATGTTTCGGAGAGCTTCGTTGTTATGAACGGCAAGCGATAAGAGGGGAGGGTTCGATGCAGCTGCGTCACATCAGTCCGCGATCGAGTGATTGGGTGGATGCGATGGATG